>JAMOQA010000031.1 GCA_027064265.1 Acidobacteriota bacterium | reverse complement strand
CCGGGCTTGGCCCGGCACGGGTCGAGCACGCTCGACCCCTACGCCTTCACGTTCAAGTCGTGTGCGACGACGAGACGAACGCGTTTCGAACAACCGTAGGGGCGGAGCGTGCTCCGCCCGTCGTCGCGCGGAGCGCGAGCCCGCCGACGGGCGACCGCTACTTCTGGCGGCGGGGATCCTTCTGCCAGATTTCCCAGGAGAGGTCGGCGGCGATCTTCGGGTGGGTGGAGGCGAGGGCGTCGAGGGTGCCCGCGGCCTGGCGGGGCTTCATGCCGAGGAGCAGGTCGACGACGACGCGGCGGTTCTTGCGGTACAGCTCGACCAGGGCGGCGGCGGCGTTCGCCGGGTCCATCCCCTCGTAGGCCTTGAGCAGCCGGTCGAAGTTCGGCGAGCGGAGCTGCTCGAGCCGCTCCCGTTCCTTCTTCGCCTCGTCCCGGATCCGGGCGATCTCCTCCCGCTCCGCGTCGAGTTCCTTGCGCGCCGCGGTCAGCTCCCGCTCCCGCTCGACCAGCTCCTGCGCCTTCGCCTCGAGGACCTTCCGCTGCTCTTCCAGCTCCTCGACCAGGGTGCGGTACGTCTCCGCCTCGACCTCCGGGCCACGGTCCAGCGGATGCAGTTCCTCGTCGTCCTGGGCGGAGCCGTCCGGCTGCTGGTCCCCGGCGACGACCCGGGGCACGAGCACGCCGAAGGTCAGGGCGTCGACGACGAGCAGCGCGTTCGCCGCGAGGGCGACGAACAGGACCGACCTGAGAACGCGGCGCAGGGTCATCCTTCACCTCGCATCCTGGCCAGCTCGAGGTGGCGCCGACGGCCGAGGACCAGGTCCTCGACCTCGGCGGCCTCCCGCTTCTCCTCTTCCCGCAGGTGCCGGAGCCGGGCTTCCTGCCGCAGCCGCTCGAGCACCTTCACCTGTCGCGTGACGTCCGCGAGGGCGGACCGGGCCTCCCGCTCCCGCTCGGCCAGCTCCCTCTGGCGAGCCTCGAGCACCGGCCGCCGGGAGCGCAGCCGCTCCCGCATCGCCGCCGCCTCGGCCAGCCCGGCCCCGGTCTCCCCCTCCCGGGCGCGGGCGAGCAGCTCGTGGGCCCAGGCCCGCTCGTCCTCCTCGAGCCGGGCGAGGGCCGCCTCGACCGTGACCAGCTCCCGCAGCAGCTCGCCGAGCTCGCGGCGGCGCCGGTCCCGCTCGACCCGGGCGAGCTTGAGGGGCACCTCCAGCCGGAAGCGGAACCGGGCCATCAGTCACCCTCCCCGTCGACGCCGAGGGCCAGCAGCCGGGCCACCGTCTCCTCGAACGGCGTGGCCCCGTACCCCTCCTGGCGCAGGAAGTCCCGGATCGGCCGGTGCCAGCGGACCGCGGCGTCCAGCTCCGGGTCGATCCCCTCCCGGTAGGCACCAATGCTGACCAGGTCCTCGTTGTCCCGGTAGATCGCCATCAGGCGGCGCACCCGGAGGGCGGCCCGCCGGTGCTCCTCGCCGGTCACCTGGGGCATCACCCGGGAGATCGAGCCGAGGACGTCGATCGCCGGGTAGTGGCTGCGCTCGGCGAGGGAGCGCGACAGCACGATGTGCCCGTCGAGGATCGAGCGGGCGTGGTCGGCGATCGGCTCGTTCATGTCGTCCGCCTCGACGAAGACCGTGTAGATCCCGGTCATCGACCCGGCGCCGGCCTCCCGCCCCGCGCGCTCGAGCAGCCGCGGCAGGAAGGCGAACACCGAGGGCGGGTACCCCTTCGAGGAGGGCGGTTCCCCCGCGGAGAGCCCGATCTCCCGGAGGGCCATCGCCACCCGGGTCAGCGAGTCCATCAGCAGGGTGACGTTGCGGCCGCGGCGGCGGAACTCCTCGGCGATCGCCGTCGCGGCGAGGGCGCACCTCACCCGGCGCACCGGCGGCTCGTCCGAGGTGGCGACGACCACCACCGCCCGGGCGAGCCCCTCCCCCAGGTCCTGCTCGACGAACTCCCGCACCTCCCGGTTCCGCTCGCCGACCAGCCCGATCACCACGACCTCGTCGGAGGCGTGCCGGGCGATGTTGCCCATCAGGCGACTCTTGCCGACGCCGGAACCGGCGAAGATGCCGATCCGCTGCCCCCGCCCCAGGGTGAGGAACGCGTCGATCGCCCGGACCCCGGTGGCCATCGGCTCCTCGATGCGCGGCCGCTCGAGGGGCGCGATCGACTCCCCGTGCACCGGGCGCCAGGTCACCTCCCCCAGGGGGCCCCGCCCGTCGATCGGCTCGCCGAGGGCGTCGATCACCCGCCCGAGCAGCCCGTCGCCGGCCGGCACCACCGGCTGTCGCCCGGTGGCGATCACCCGGTCGCCGCGCCGCAGCCCCCGGACCTCGTCCACCGGCATCGTCAGGATCCGGTTCCCCTCGAAGCCGACGACCTCCGCGTGGCTGACGAACTCCCCGTCGGCGGTCTCGAGACGGCACTCCTCCCCCACCGCCACCTGGGGCCCGCGGCTCTCGACCCCGAGGCCGACGAGCCGGGTGATCGTCCCCGAGCGGCGGACCAGCGCGACCTCCCCGACCCGCTCCCGGGCCCGGGCGATCCGCCGCCGCATCGCTTCGAGGCCCGCGCTCATGCCGGCTCCCCGGCCAGCTCCTCCCGGCACGCGAGGAGCGCCGTGCGCACCCGGGCGTCCAGGGTCTCCATCTCGGTCTCGACCAGCACGTCCCCCCGCGCGAGGGACGGGTCGGCGACCAGCTCGACGAGCCCCGGCGCCTCCAGCTCCGGCGCCCGTTCCCGGGCGAGCGCCACGTCCTCGGGATGCATGCGCACCCGGACCCCCCCGGTCTCGCCGCAGGCGGCGATCGCCTCGCGGGCGACCCGCACCGCCACCTCGTCCCCGGCCTCGATCCGCGCCCGCACGATCCGCTCGGCGACGGCGATCGCCAGGTCGACGATTTCCCCCTCGAGCCGGGCGAGCACGTCCCGCTCGAGGGCGTGGACCGCGGCGAGGGCCCGGGCGAGGCGCTCCCGCTCCGCCGCCACCGCCGCCAGCGCCTCCTCGCGCCCCTTCCGCAGGCCCTCCTCGTAGCCGGCGCGCACGGCGGCCTCCACCCGGCGCCGTTCCTGCTCCTCCGGCGCCAGGGAGGGATCGCGCTCCGGGGGCTGCCAGCGCTCCCCCCGCGCTCCGCCGATCACGCGGCTAGGCAACGGCCTGGTCCTCCAGGCTGATCGCTCCCTCCTTCTCGAGGCGGAGGACCAGCTCGATGATCGAGCGCTGCGCCTGTTCGATCTCGGAGACCTTCGGACTGCCGAGGAATTCCATCTCCTCCTCGAGCATCTGGGCGGCGCGCTCGGACATGTTGCGGAAGAAGAGATCCCTGATCTCCGGGGCGGCCCCCTTGAGGGCGAGGGCCAGGGTCCCGCGGTCGACCTGCTTGAGCACCTCCTGGCAGTCCCGGTCGTTGAGGCCGATCAGCATGTCGAAGGTGAACAGCAGGTCCCGCAGCTGCTGGGCGAGTTCCGGGTAGTCGTCCTGCAGGGCCTCGACGATCTCCTGGCCGGTCGCCCGCCCGAGGCTGCTCAGGGCGTCGGCGGCCGACTGGATGCCGTCGAACGGGATGATCGGTTCGTCGCAGATCGTCGCGAGGCGCTCCTCGAGCACCCGGCCGACCTCCCGGACGACCTCTTCGCGCACCTCGCGGATGCCGGCCATGCGGCGGGTCACCTCGATGCGCCGGTCCTGGTCCATTGCCGCCATGATCCGCGCCGCCTTCCGCGGCGGCAGGTGGGCGAGGACGAGGGCCACCGTCTGGGGCGGCTCGTCCTGGAGCAGCATCGCCAGCCGGCGGGAGGGCGTCGCGAGGATCGCCTCCGGCAGCTCGGGCGGCTCCACGTCGAGCTGGGCCTCGTCCGGGTCCGGGATCCGCCGCGGCTCGATCTGCTGGAGGATCCGGTCGGCGTCCTCCGGGCGGGCCTGGGCCACCAGCCGCTTGGCGAGGGGCAGCCCCGCCAGCTCGAGCCCCTTCGCCTCGTTCACCATCCGGGTGAACTCCTCGAGGATCGGCTCGTGCTCGCTCGGATCGACCATCTTGATCCGGGCGATCTCCGCCGCGATCCGGCGGACCTCCTCCTCCTCGAGGCAGGCCAGCAGCTTCGTCGCCGCCTCCTCCCCGAGCAGCGTCACCAGGAGCGCGGCCTTCTGGACACCCGTCAGCGCTTCCGCCATCGATCAGCCCTTCGTCTCGTTGAGCCAGACGCGCACCGTCTGGGCCATCCCCTCCGGTTCCTCGAGGGCCAGCTTCGCCAGCTGCTGCCGCATCCGCTCGAGGCGGGACGGCGGCCCGAGCTGGGGCACCGCCTCCACCTCGGCGGTCGCCGCCGCGGCCCGGGCCTGCACCCGCTCCGCCGCCTCCCGCACGGTCTTCAGGAAAGGCCGCCAGAAGAGGAAGAAGGCGAGCAGGAGCAGCAGCACGAGGGCGGGCCACTTCATCCAGGGCAGGTACTGGCGCAGGTCGAACCCCGCGGGCGGCGCGTGCTCGCTGACCGGCGGGAACGGCGCCTGCTCGACGGTGACCACGTCGCCCCGGTCCGGGTCGAAGCTGATCGCCGCCTTGACCAGCTGCTCGATCCGGGCCATCTCCTCGGCCGAGCGCGGCACCCGCTCCGGCTTCGCGGTGCCGTTGCCCTGTTCTCCCTCTCC
>JAMOQA010000030.1 GCA_027064265.1 Acidobacteriota bacterium | reverse complement strand
GCAAGCAGCTGGCGGTCGAGGCCCTCGACACGGCGCTGGCGATCGACCCCCACCACCGCCAGGCGAACCGGCTCCGCGACCAGCTCGGGCGGCGGCGCGAGCCGGTCTTCGGCTTCCTCGACCGGAGCCATCCCCTGAACCGCTACGCCGGGATGGTCCGGAACCGCCTCGAGAACGCTCTCGGGCGGGGTGCCCGGCGCACCCGGGCATCCTGAGCGGGGCCCGCGGTCCCTCCGTCAGGGTTCCTCGTTCCCGCAGCCGTCCACGGCGGTCACCCGGTAGAACACCGTGCCGGGCGCCGTGTCGGACCAGCTCGTCACCGCCGTCTCCATGACGGGGTCCGTCCCGTCCACGTCGGCGGCCCGGGCGGCCCGCCGGATCCTGTAGGTGGCGGCCCCGGCCGCGGGATCCCAGGAGAGGGTCGTGCCGCTGTCGGTCAGCGAGACCCGCAGCGTCGGGCCGACGGGAGCGGTCGGTTCGCTGACGTCGACGGCGATGGTGCGCACCGCGGAGCGGTTCCCCCGGGAGTCGACGCCCCGCACCTCGATCACGTGGCGTCCCGAGGAGAGGGCGAGCTCGACGCCCCATCCCTCCCGCGGCCCGTCGAAGGCCCCGTCGGCGGCGAGGGCGACCCCGGCCGTCCACTCGCCGCCGTCCACCCGGACCTCGACGTCGACGGTCCGCAGGATCGAGATCGCGTTCCGGGGGGTGACGTTCCACGGGTTGTTGTTCGGGACCAGTCCGACCTCGACCGTGCCTCCGACCTTGGCGATTCCCTGGCAGGCGAGGTCGCCGGAACGGTCCTCGACGGTGATCGTCGGGAGCGCCTCGAGCAGGTCCGGCGTGCCATCCCCGTCCCGGTCGACGGTACCGACCTGCACGCGGGTCTCCTCGCAGGCAGCGAGGGCGTTGTCCCGCATCACGCAGGGGTCGACGGCACCGCACCCGTTCTCGCAGTTACCGTTCGTTCCCGCCAGGTAGCCGGAGCTGTCTTCGCAGGCGCACCCGGAGGAGGCGTACTCGTCGAGGGCGAAGAAGCTGTGGTGCAGCTCGTGGCGCAGCACCCGGTCGAACCGGTCGATTCCCCACCCGTCGTTGTCCGTGGTGACCACCACGTGGGGCCCGCCGATCCAGGCGTACGCGAAGTAGCCGTCGGCGAACTTGCCGTCGGAATCGTTTGCCGAGTTCACGACGAACACGTTGACCGCCCAGTCGGTCCCGTCGGCGACCCGCGTGTCGTCGGCCCACAGGCGGGAGAGGGTGAGGCGGCTCCCGTCGGTGTAGCCCAGGTGGCCCAGGATCTCCTTCGTCCAGAGGTCCTCGCCGGTGGTGCCGGAAGGATCCGCCTTCCGGGCGATCGGCTCGTACGACGTGCGGTACGCGGCGTCGGTCCGCCCCGAGCGCAGGTGCAGGGTGAAGGAGAGGCCCGCCCCGGGGTGGAGGTCGGCGAGGCCGGTCACCGCCTCCAGCGCCTCCGCGACGACTTTCGTCTCGAGGGTCTCCGTCCAGTCCTCGCGATTCGGATCGATCGAACCGTCCGACTCGACCAGGACCAGGTTCAGGGAGACGCTCCCCGCCAGGTACTCGCTGGTGTTCTCCCAGGAGGCGCCGTACGGGCGCGCCGTGCCCGACGACGAGAGGGGCTCCCGCCGTGCCGGCACCTCCAGGTCCCACCAGTCCGGCCCGACGAGGGCGTCCCGGTCGAGGGGCGCCCCGTCCGGGCGCTCGGCGAGGGGCCGCCGCCGCGCGGCCACCAGCTCGTTCCAGGCCCGTGCCGCCGGGAGGGCGGTCTCCGGCAGGCGCGAGAGGTCGGCCTCGTCGAGGGAGCCGGTCGCCCGCAGGTCCACGCCGGGAAGCGCCGCGAGGACCTCGGCGTCTCCCTCGACCAGGGCGGACCCCGCCTCGGGGAAGAAGACGAGGAGCCGTGCCCCGGTACCGGCGAGTGCCCGCTCGAGGGCCGCCCGGTCCATGCCGGGAACGTGGACGTACGCCCGGGCCCCGGCGGCGGCCGGCAGGGCCAGGAGAATGGACAGGAAGAGGGCGACGAGGACACCCCCGGCGCCGCGACGGGTGCGGATCACCATGCCCCTCCCGGACCTCCCCACCGGGCAATATCGGTCCCCGGGGAGCGAAGGGCACGCCGGGCGGGGCGGGACGAGAAAGGGCGGTCCCCGGGCCCCGCCCCGGGGACCGCCCGTTCTCCTGGTAGGGGTTGGGGCAGTTCGTGTCTTTGTGGTGAGGAAAGGGTGTGGGGACGAGGATCGGGGTCACGTCCCCGGTTGCCCCTTCCTGAAGCAACCTCCGTGCCGACATGGCCCTGGCCGCCCTCGCAGGGTGGAACCGGCGGACCTGCAACGAGTTCCGCCGTCTTCCGCCGCGGGGGAACCCGCGAAGGACCTGTTCACGATCGAGGACACTTTCCCTTCGACTCGCGCACGATCTGTCCACCGTGCCCGATGTTCCTCCCGCGCCGGGGCCGCTCGCCGGCCGTGTCCGGGAAGGCGCCCTTGGCCGGGGGGCCGGCCTCCCGCGCTTCGCCGTGGTGGTATCCTTCCTGCAACACCGTCGCAGGCGACCGGCGTTCGAGGAGGCACGACGATGACGTTCCGCACGACCGAGGAGATCCTCCGCTTCGCCATCGAGCAGGAGGAGCGGGCCCGGGACTTCTACCTCGCCCTGGCCGAGCGGGTGACGTCGCCCCAGGTGCGCAAGGCGATGCTCGACTTCGCCGAGGAAGAGGCCGGGCACAAGCGGAAGCTCGAGGAGGTCCTCGCCGGGCGGATGGACGCCCTGCCCACCGAGGCGCCCGAGGACCTGCGCCTCTCCGACGCGATGCCCGAGCTGGCGGCGACACCCGACATGGACTACCAGGCCGCCCTCCAGCTCGCGATGAAGGCCGAGGACCGGATGCGCCAGCTCTACGAGGGCCTCGCCGCCTCCGCCCGGGACGACGCGATGCGGGAGACGTTCCTCGCCCTCGCCCGGGAGGAGGGAGAGCACAAGCTGCTCTTCGAGCGCGCCTACGACGACGACATCAACCGCGACAACTGACCGCGCCCGCCACTTCGAGGGTTCCCGCAGGGGCGGCCGGAAGGCCGCCCGCCGGCCCCCGGCGCGCGCAGTGCCCGGGAACGGGTGCGTCGCCCCCTGCGGGCGCCCTGCCGGGCGCCCCTACGAAACGCGCTGGCCCGGGATCCGTAGGGGCGGCCGGAAGGCCGCCCGGACCGCGCGAAGCGCGGCCCGTGTTCAGTCGCCGCGCAGGATGTTCCCGAGGATCGAGCTCCCCAGGTCCCTGCCACCGCTGCCCGTCCGCGCGGTCGGCAGCCGCGGCAGCAGCCAGTCGAGGAACGCCTGGGTCGACCGGGTCTGGAGCCACAGCTCCCCGTGCCCGGTGAACTCGCAGACCAGCCCCTCCCCCGAGATCAGCGAGGTGAACAGCCCCGCCGCCTTCCGCACGCTCCACCGCAGCGTCGGCTGGAAGGCCACCACGTGCCCGGTGTCGACCACGTAGCTGCCCCCCTCGAGGCGCACCTTGTGGATCGCGCCGTACGAGCTGAGCAGCACCTGCCCCGAGCCGGCCAGCTTCAGCAGGAAGAGCCCCTCCGCGGCGAAGAACGACCGGGCCCCGCCCCACTTGATGTCGACGTCGACCGTCGCCTCCCCCGCCAGGTACGACCCGGACTGCACGTAGAGTTCGTCCCCGGCGAGGGTGACGCTCTCGATGTCCCCCGGCAGGCTCGGCGCGAACGTGACCTCCCCGGGCCCACCCTGGGCCGTGAACGTGTTCACGAAGAACGATTCGCCCCCGAGGATCTTCCGCAGGGCCGACTTCAGGATCCCGCCCTGCAGGCCCGAGGAGACCTGCACGTTTCCCGACATCGAGACCATCGCGCCGGTCTCCGCCTTCACCGACTCCCCGGCCGCGAGCTGGACGATCCCGAGGGCGTAGGACGGGCGGTGCTCGATCTTCATCTCCATGGCGACACCTCCTGGCGGGGGCAATCACCCCCGGAACGCGAGCGGCCCGGCGTCTCGCCGGGCCGCCGCGGGTGGTCCCTCGTCAGCCGAGGCGCCGGAAGACGCTTCCCAGCTTCTCGAGGGCCCAGTCCACCTCCTGCTCCGTGATCACCAGGGGCGGAGCGATCCGGATCGTGTGGGTGTGGGTCTCCTTGGCGAGGACGCCCTCCTCCTGGAGCGCCTCGCAGTAGCGGCGCGCACCGCCGGCGGACGGGTCGAGCTCGATCCCGATCCAGAGGCCCACCTGGCGGATCTCCCGGATCGAGCCGGCCCGCAGGTCGGCGAGTCCCTTCGCGAACCGCTCCCCCATCCGGGCGGCGTTCTCCACCAGGTTCTCGTCGACCAGCACCCGCAGGGCCTCCCGGGCCACCGCCGCACCGAGCGGGTTCCCGCCGTAGGTCGAGCCGTGGCTCCCCGGCCGGAAGACCTCCATCACCTCGTCCGTCGTGACGAACGCCGAGACCGGGTAGAGCCCGCCGGAGAGGGCCTTGCCCAGGGTCATCGCGTCCGGCTTCACTCCCTCGTGCTCCGCGGCGAACATCTTCCCCGTCCGCCCGAGGCCGGACTGGATCTCGTCGAGGATCAGCAGCACCCGCTCCCGGGTGCAGATCTCGCGGATCTTCCGGAGGGTCCCGGCC
>JAMOQA010000029.1 GCA_027064265.1 Acidobacteriota bacterium | reverse complement strand
CTCGAGGAGTTCCCGGTCGCCGGTGCGACGCCAGGCGGCCCCGGCCAGCATCACGTAGAGGGGTGTCGCGTCCACGGAACCGTAGTAGCGCGCGTACGGCACCTCGCCGGTGGCCGCCATCTCGCCATGGCGCATCTCGTGGAGGATCTTCCCCGGTTCGGCGTCGGTCTCGGGGTCGTCCCGGTCGGCCTGGGTGGCGCCGAGGCAGCGGAGAACGCCGCGGGCGAGCGAGTCGTCGAACGACAACACCTCGAGGGCGGCGATCAGCCCGTCCCGCCCGAAGACCGTCGAGAACCACGGCACCCCCGCGTACGGGTACGGACCGTACTCCGTCGGCGTCGTCAGCATCAGCAGGTCGGCCCGCGACCGCTCGAGCCAGGCGTTGAACTCCTCGTTCGAGGTCTCGATCCGCGCCCCGGCCGCCAGTTCCCGTGCCCGGCGGTCGGCGAGGAGGCGGACCGCCTCCTCCCAGGTCTCGGCCAGGGGTCGCGTCGCGTTCCGCGGAGAGAACTCGACCCGGTACTCCAGCTCCACGGGCCGCCGTGGCTCCACCGTGACGACGAAGACGGCTTCCCCGGTCGGCGCCTTCTCGCCGGGGAGGGTCCGGAGACGGTCGGGCTGCCGGGAGAAACGCACGGTCGCCCGCCGCTCGACGCCGTCGAGTCCCTCGTAGGCGAGCACCAGGGTCCGCGGGTCCCGCACGTGGATCCGGCCGCGGCCACGCCGTTTCCGCGACAGCCCTCGCACCTCGAAGATGTCGGCGAAGTCGCCGCCGATCCGCAGGGCGAGCTCGACCCGCGTCGGCTCCGCCCCGTAGCTCGTCAGGCGGATCCGCTCGTGGAGCGCTCCCGCCCAGAGGACCTGGCCGCGGAAGACGTGGACCACCCGGTCGCGATCCGCGAGGTCGACCGCGTGGAAGGTGTTGTCCCGGCGGACCGTCGAGCTGAGCAGGAAGGGGTCCTCCCCCCCGAGCAGCAGCTCGAGGCGGGAGACCATCCGGGTCCCGCGGTGGTAGATCCCCTGCTCGCCCGAACCGGTCCGCCGGACGTTCCCCCAGGGATCGGCGACGAGGAAGGTGTCCCCTTCCTTCAGGTGCGCGTCCCGCCGGGGACCGCGGCCGTCCATCGCCCCTCCCGGCTCACGCGGCCACCGGGCGGACCTGCGGCCGCCGGATCCGCTCGTAGACCCGCAGGTAGTCCTCGGCCATCCGCCGAGCGGTGAACCGGCGCTCGAACACCTCGCGGATTCGCTTCCGGTCGAGGGTCTCGACCCGCCGCACCGCGTGGGCCGCCGACTCCACGTCGGGCACGACGAAGCCGGTCACGCCGTCGTCGATCACCTCGGGGACGGAACCCCGCGGGAAGGCGATCACCGGCGTCCCGCAGGCCATCGCCTCGATCATCACGAGCCCGAACGGCTCGGGCCAGTCGATCGGGAAGAGCAGCGCGAGGGCCTTGCCGAGGAACTCCTGCTTCTCCGCCTCGCCGATCTCCCCGACGAACTCCACCAGCGGATGGTCGAGCAGCGGCTTCACCACCTCCTCGTGGTAGCGGCGGTCCGCCGGGTCGACCTTGGCAGCGATCTTCAGGGGGAGACCGACCCGCCGGGCGATGGCGATCGCGAGGTCGGGCCGCTTCTCGGGGCAGATCCGCCCGAGGAACGCGAGGTACCCCTCGGGCCGCCTCTCCAGCCGGTAGAGGTCCTCCGGCAGCCCGTGGTGGATGGTCGCCACCCAGTTCGCCCGGGGCAGGGGCCGCCGCTGGTCGTCGGAGATCGAGACCAGCGGGTGGTCCCGGTACTCGTCGAACAGGGGAACCAGCTCCGGCATGTCGAGGCGCCCGTGGAGGGTCGAGACGCTGGGCGCCGCGATCCGCCGGGCCCAGGGGAACGCCACGTAGTCGACGTGGAAGTGGACGATGTCGAACTCGTCCTCCCGCCGGGCGACCTCCTCGAGGGCGAGCAGGTGGGGCGCCAGCCCCTGGCTGACCTTCCCCTCGAGGCGGAGGGCCCGGGGCCAGCAGGAGACCAGCTCGGCCGACGTCTCGGAGTCGCCGCTGGCGAACAGGGTCACCTCGTGGCCCTGCCGGACCAGCTCCTCGACCAGGTAGTGGACGATCCGCTCCGTCCCCCCGTAGAGCTTCGGCGGCACGCTCTCGTAGAGGGGAGCGACCTGGGCGATCCTCATGATCCCTCTCCTCCTTGCGCGAGCGCGAGCACTCCACCCCCTGCGGGGCCGGGGCCCCGCCGTTCATCCAGATAAGAACGGCCCCCGCCCCCGGTCAAGGCGGCGTGTATCCTTCCGCCCATGGCCGTTTCCGCTCGCCTGCGCCGGCTCGCGTGGGTCGGCCTTTTCTCCGCGGGAGAGGGGCTGCCCTTCGGCATCTTCAAGGACCTGGTGCCGGTCTGGCTCCGGGCGGCGGGGGTGTCCCTTCCGGCGATCGGGGGGCTTTCCGCCCTCGCCGCTCCCTGGTCCCTCAAGGTGCTCTGGTCGCCCCTGGTCGACCGGCTCGGCACCCGGCGGGCCTGGATCCTCGGGTGCCTCGTGGGAGCGGCGGGGGCGCTCGGCCTCGCGGCCCTCGCCGGGCTCGCCTCGCCGTGGACCCTGGCCGCGCTCCTCGGGGCGTTCACCGTGCTGGCGGCCACGTCCGACGTGGCCGTCGACGCCTGGACGATCGGGATCGTTCCCGAGGGGGAGGAGGGGCCCGCCAACGCGGTGCGGGTCGCCTTCTACCGGGTGGCGATGCTCCTCGCCGGCGGGCTCGGGGTCGCCCTCGCCGGGGCCGCGGGCTGGCGACCGGTGCTGGTCGGCCTCGCGCTGGTCCTCGCCGCGATCGGCCTCGCCTCCCTGCTCGCGCCGCCGCTCCCGTTCGAGGCGGCCGGCGGCGAGCGCCCCTCGCTCCTCGCCGGGGTCGCCCACTGGATGGCCCGGCCCGGGGCGGTGCCCCTCGCCCTGCTCGTGCTGCTCTACAAGTGGCCCGACGCGGCCCTCGGCCCGATGGTGCGGACGTTCTGGGTGGACAGCGGCCTCGGGCTCGGCGAGATCGGTCTCGTCGCGAGTCCCCTCGGTCTCGCCGCGACGATCGCGGGGGCCGGGCTCGGCGGGTGGCTGGTCGCCCGGCTCGGCATCCTGCGGGGGCTCTTCTGGCTCGGCCTCGCCCAGGCGGTCTCCAACCTGGCCTATGCCGGGGCGGCCCTCGCCGGCGGGGGCCGGGCCGTCGTGCTCGCCGCGGCCGGCGTCGAGTCGCTCTGCGGCGGCCTGGGGACGGCGGCGTTCCTCTCCCTGCTGATGCGCGTGTGCGAGAAGGAGAGGGCGGCGGTGGAGTACGCGCTGCTGACCGCGCTCTTCGCCTCGACCCGGGACCTGACCGGCGCGATCAGCGGGATCGGCGTCGCCCGGCTCGGCTACGCCGGCTGGTTCGCGGCGACCACGCTGCTGGCGATCCCGGGCCTCGCCCTCGTCTTCCACCCGGCGCTGGTGGAGCGGGTGGGGGAGCGGTGAGCGGCATGGAGACGGTCCGGCAGCTGGTCGAGACGTTCTACGCCCGGGGGGTCTACCCGCCCCTCGCGCGGTTCCTCTCCTCGGTCTCGGGCCTGGTCCCGTTCTCCCTCGCCGAGTGGACGTTCGCCGCGATCCCGGTGCTGCTGGCCGCCGCCGCCGTCACGGGATTCCGGAAGGCACGGTGGAAGGGGCTCGTCCGCCGGGTGGGGGCGACCGCCCTCGGGACCTGGCTGCTGTTCATGGCGCTGTGGGGTCTCAACTACCTGCGCCCGGCGCCCCGGGAGATCTTCCGGCTGGAACCGGCGCCCCGGGGGCGGCGGGCGGCGCGGCTGGTGGCGCAGGTCGCCCGGCGGCTCGACCGCGTGCGGGCCGGGTGTCCCGAGGGACCGGACGGCGTGATCGCCCTGCCCGAGTCGCTGGATCACCCGGGCTGGAGCGGGCGCCGGGTCGTCGCCGCCCTCGACCGCCACGTGCGCCCCCTCGAGGCGATGGCGCTCTGCCGGCTGGGGCTCCCGGTCATCGCCACCGGTCGCGCGAAGGTGTTCCTCGCGAGCCCGCTGCTCCTGCGCTGGGGGGTCTCCGGGACCTACGGACCGTTCACCGGGGAGCCCAACCTGGTCTGGCCATGCGCGCCCGGGCTGCTGCCCTTCGACCTCGCCCACGAGCGGGCCCACCTGGCGGGCCTCGCCCACGAGGAGGAGGCGTCGTTCGTCGGGCTGATCGCGTGCTGGCAGAGCCCGCGCCCCGAGGTGCGGTACTCGGGTTGGCTCGCCCTCTGGCTCGAGCTGCGGGTGCCGCCCGCTGGTCTCGGTCCCGCGGTGCGGCGCGACCTCGCGGCGATCCGGGGCTTCGTCCGCGAGCACCTCGGCCGGGAGGCACCCTGGGTCCGCCGCGCCTACAGCGGCTACCTCAGGGCCCACGGGGTTCGCGGCGGCGTGCGCAGCTACGGCCGCGTCGCCGGACTCGCCCTCGCCTGGCTCGACGCCCGCGGCTTCCCCCCGGAGCCGCTTCCCGACCTGCCACCGGCCGGCACGCGCGCTGCAGACAAGGAGTGAAGCGGTAGGGGCGCAGCGTGCTGCGCCCGTGCAGCGTGCTGCGCCCTTGTGCCGCGGAGCGGCACCAGGCGTCAACGGGCCCGGGAACGGGAAACCCGCCTGGTCACCAGCC
>JAMOQA010000028.1 GCA_027064265.1 Acidobacteriota bacterium | reverse complement strand
CATTCCCCCTTTCCCTCGTCCTCCTGCTCGCCGCCCTGCCGGCCCTGGCCGGGGAGATGACCCTCGAGCAGGCCCTCGCGAAGCACTACGAGGCCCGCGGCGGCCTCGAAAAGATGGAGGCGGTTCACTCGCTCCACGTCAAGGGCAAGATGGGCCTTCCCCAGGGAATGGAGGCGCCCCTCGAGACCTGGTGGGAAGCTCCGAACCACTTCAGGGTGGAGTTCTCGTTCCAGGGAATGACCGCGATTCGCACGTTCGACGGCAAGGAAGGCTGGTCCCTGATGCCCTTCACGGGGAAGACCGAGCCGGAGCGGATGCCGGACGAGCAGGTCGAGCAGGCGAAGACCCAGTCCGACTGGATGGGAATCCTCGTCCACGCGAAGGACAAGGGGATCACCCTCGAGTGGAAGGGCCCGGCCGACGTGGATGGCTCGCCCGCCTTCCGGATCGACGCGATCGACAAGGACGGAAAGCGCACCGAGGTCTACCTGGACGGAGAGACCTTCCTCGAGCTGCGCGAGGTGCGCCACGTCGAGCAGGCCGGCCGGAAGCTCGAGGTGCGGGTCGACTACGGGGACTACCAGGAGGTGGACGGCCTCGTCTTCCCCTTCGTCATGCGCACGAGCATCCCCGGCATCCCGGGGGGCCAGTCGCTGACGATCGAGACCCTGGAGGTCAACCCGGAGATCCCCGCCGGCCTCTTCGGCAAGCCCGCGGCCCCGAAGCCCTCGGCGGCGAAGCCCGCCAACTGACCGGGGGCCCCGATGCGACCGTCGTGGCCCGGTTTCGTCCTCGCCGCGCTCCTCCTGTCGACGGCGCCCGTCCTCGCCGGGACCGTCGCCGACCAGGCCACCCTCGGCGCCCTCGCGGCCCGGCCCCTCGGCCCGGCCCTGATGAGCGGGAGGATCACCAGCATCGACGGCCGGCCGGGCTCGCCCCCGGAGATCTGGGTGGGGACGGCCGGGGGCGGCGCCTGGAAGTCCACGGACGGGGGCGTCACGTTCGAGCCGGTCTTCGACGACCACGCCTCCTCGATCGGGGTCGTCCGCCTCGACCCCGACGATCCCCGGGTCGCCTTCGTCGGCACGGGGGAGTCGTGGACCCGCAACTCCGTCGGCGTCGGCAACGGCCTCTGGCGGACGACGGACGGGGGCGACACCTGGGAACACCTGGGCCTCGAAGGTTCCGAGCGCATCGCCGACATCGCACTCCTCCCCGGCAGGCCGCGGGTGATCCTCGCCTGCGCCCTCGGCCCGCTCTGGAACGCGGGCGGAGAACGCGGGGTCTACCGCAGCGAGGACGGGGGGAAGACCTGGGAGCGGGTCCTCTTCGTCGACGACGACACCGGCTGTGCCGATCTCGCGGTCGACCCCGGGGAGCCGCGCACCGTCTACGCGGCCACCTGGACCTTCCGGCGCACCCCCTGGAGCTTCTCCTCCGGCGGCCCGGGCTCCGGCCTGTGGAAGAGCACGGACGGGGGGAAGACCTGGCGGCGCCTCGGGCCGGACACCGGCCTGCCGGAAGGGCCCCTCGGCCGGATCGCGGTGGCCGTCGCCCCCTCCCGGCCGAACCGGGTCTACGCGACGATCGAGGCGGCGGAGACCGGGCTCTACGCGAGCGACGACGGGGGCCGCCACTGGGAACGGGTCTCCACCGCCTTCCCGGTCCAGGCGCGCCCCTTCTACTTCAGCTTCCTCGCCGTCCACCCCCGGGACCACCGGCGCCTCGTCAAGGCCGGCTTCTTCCCCGCGACCAGCCGGGACGGAGGACGGACGTGGCAGGGGGCCCTCTCCGGGCTCGGATCCGGCGGCGGCGGAGGTATTCACCCGGACGTGCACGCCTGGTGGATCGACCCGGGAAACCCCTCGTTCCAGGTGGTCGGGACCGACGGCGGCGTCTACGTCTCGGAGGACGACGGCGCCCACTGGCGCCACGTGGGTACGCTCCCGGTCAGCCAGTTCTACCGGGTCTCGGTGGACGACGCGGTCCCGTACAACGTCTACGGGGGGCTCCAGGACAACGGCTCGTGGATGGGGCCCTCCCGGACCGGTCACGGCATCGGGCCCCGGGACTGGCGGCTCGTCGGCTGGGGCGACGGGTTCTGCGTGCTGCGGGATCCCGCCGAGCCGCGGTTCGTCTTCTCCGAGTACCAGGGAGGCCACCTCCAGCGGCTCGACCTCGAGACAGGCGAGGTGCGGGACGTGCGTCCGCTGCCCGGGCCGGGCGACCCCGAGTTCCGTTTCAACTGGAACACGCCGCTGGTCCCGTCGCGCGCGGAACCGGGAGTTCTCTACCTGGGGGCCCAGTTCCTGTTCCGGACCGCGGACCACGGGGAAACCTGGGAGCGGGTCTCGCCGGACCTGACGACGAACGATCCCGCGAAGCAGCGCCAGGAGGAATCCGGCGGGCTGACCGTCGACAACTCCACGGCGGAGAACCACTGCACCATCACCGCGATCGCCACGTCTCCCGTCGACCCCCGGGTGACCTGGGTCGGCACGGACGACGGAAACCTCCAGGTGACCCGGGACGGTGGGAAGACCTGGACCAACGTCGTGGGGAACGTCCCCGGGTTGCCGCCCCATACCTGGGTCTCGTCGATCGAGGCGGATGCACGGGACCCGGGGAGGGTGTACGTCACCTTCGACGGGCACCGATCGGGTGACATGGTACCCCGCGTCTTCCGCGGGGACGGGTACGGGACGCGGTTCACCTCCCTCGTCACGGACGAACTCGAGGGCTACCTCCACGTGGTGCGGCAGGACCCGGTGAACCCGGACCTGCTGTGGCTCGGCGCGGAAACCGGGCTCTTCGTCAGCCTGGATGGAGGCGCTCACTGGACCCGCTTCGAGGGGGGGCTCCCCCGGGTCGCCGTGCGGGACATCGCGATCCAGGAGAGAGAAGCCGACGTCGTCCTCGCCACCCATGGACGCGGGATCTGGATCATCGACGACGTCACTCCCCTGCGTGCCCTCGACGAGGAAACGGTCACCCGGGACGTGGCGGTCCTGCCTTCCCGGGACCAGGTGCAGCTGGTCACGCCGCCGGACGCCGGGTTTCCCGGGGACGGGGAGTTCCGGGGCACCGACGTCCCCGAGACGGCGTGGGTCCACTACTGGCTGAAGAAGCGCCACCTGGTCGGACGGTTCCGGGTGGAGGTGCTCGACTCCCGGGGCAACGTCGTCACGACCCTCGCCGGGACCCGTCGCCGCGGGCTCAACCGGGTCGCCTGGCCGATGCGCCTGCCGCCCCCGAAGGTCCCGCCGGGAAACGGGCTCCTGCCGACGGTGCTCGGCCCCCTGGTGCCCGAGGGGACGTACCGGGTGCGCGTCGTCATGGGCGAGGAGGCCGCGGCCGAGGGGACGATCCGCGTCGTCGCCGACCCGCGGCTCCGGCACTCGGCCGCGGATCGCCGAGCACGCCACGACGCGCTGATGCGGCTCTACCGGGACCTCGGACGCCTCGCGAACCTGGTCGCCCGGATCGACGCCGCGCTGCCCCGCGCGAAGAAGCGCGCGCGGGAGAGGCTGCTCGCCCTGCGCGAGACCCTCGTCGCCCCGGAGGGCGGCGGCCTCCTCGCCGGGAAGGAGCGGCTCCGGGAGCGGCTCGGAGACCTCTACGCGGCGATCCAGGGCTACCGGGGGCGCCCGTCCCCGGGCCAGCTCGCGCGCCTCGACGCCCTCGAGCAGCAGCTCACGGACGCCGAGACGAGGGCCGCGAAGCTCCTGTCCAGGTAGGAAGGACCACCGTCGCCGCGCTCCGCGCGGCACGGGCGACCATCATGGCGGTGCTTCGCACCGCACGGGTCCAGCACGCTCGACCCCCACGGGTCGAGCGCAACGGAGAATCGGGCGTAGGGGCGCAGCGTGCTGCGCCCGTGTCGCCCGCAGGGCGACCAGCCGGAACGCCGTTCGCGGCGCATTCGGGGTTCCGGATGAGATATGCTCGTGCGGCAGGGGAGCGAGCCGCTTCCCGGGGGGTGCCGATGACGAGCCTCCTGCTTCCCCTCGCCGCCGCCGTCTCCGTCCTGCTGCCCGCCGCCCCGCGGGCCGTCGCCGTCGGCGATCTCGACGGAGACGCCACGCCGGAGATCGTCGTCCTGCTCGCCTGGCCCCGCTGGGGCTCGGCGATGCGCGACGTCGCCACGGAGCCGGGGGTCGCGGAGTACGACGTGGTCCCGGCCATCGAGGAACGCCGCGAGATCCGCGCATTCCGCCGGGAGGGCGACCGGCTCCTCCCGGTGGCGCAACCCCTGCGGGTCGGTCCCGAGATCCTCGCCCTCGGCGCGGGCGGCCCCACGGAACCGGTCCTCGCCCTCACCGACGACGGGGTCGCGAGGCTGGTCCTGGTCGCCCCGAAGGGAGGGAATCACGGGGCGACCTTGCAGCTCGAAGCCGTGGCGAGGATCCCCCATCTCCTTGCCGGGAGTGGCGAGGTCTACACGGCCTTCCCCCTGGTCCGCGAGCTGGATGGCACACCACCGGCCGAGGCGATCGTTCCCGCAACGGACGGTTTCATCCTCGTTCATCCCGATGGCGCCCGGGGTCACGTGCCGGCCCTCGCCGTGCAGGCCGACGGACCGGCCGGTCGGCTCGCGCTTCCTCACCGCGCCACCCCGGACCGGGGTGGGGACCTTCTCACCTGGCTCTTCCAGGTCGCGACGCCGTGGGAACCGGCTCCCTCC
>JAMOQA010000027.1 GCA_027064265.1 Acidobacteriota bacterium | reverse complement strand
TCCACCGCACCCTCTTCGGCGTCCCCGTGGCCCGCTTCCTCGGGGCCGGCGTCCTCGATCGGCACGAGCCGCTGCTCTCGCCGGAGGGACTCGCCGTCGATCCTCTCCGGGTCCTCGCCGGGCTCGCCCGATCCCTCCACCACCAGCCGATCCTCGACCTCGGGCCCCTCCGGGCGGACGGGACCGGCGGCCCGTGGCTGGCCCGCCCCCTCGAGGAGCGCCTGGGATGGTCCGTGCTGCCGGGGCTGCGGGAGTACCGGCTCGACCTGGCCGGCGGCTGGAACCGGATCCGGCTCTCCCTGCCGCTCACTCTCCGGGAGGACGCCCGGCATGGCCTCGAGCGAGCCCGGAGGAGGGCGCCGACGGAGGTCCGGCTCTTCCGGGCCCGGGAAGCGGGGGTCGTCCGCGAGATCCTCGCCCTCGGCCCTGGAAGCCGGGCGGGCAGACCGGCGGACGTGCTGGCCGCGGAACTGCTCGAGCGGGGCGCCCGCCGGGGCAAGGTGATCGTCGGCCGCCTCGTCCTCGGCGGCCGCCTGGTCGCGGGGATCGCCGCCTGGATGGAAAACCACCAGGCGGCCCTGGTCGCGGTCCGGGACGACGGGAACCACCGGGAGATCCACCCCCGCCGCGTGCTGCTGGTCGCCCTGGTCCGGCACCTGGTCGAGCGGGAGGCCTGCACCCGGATCCTGCTCCCCCCCGCCCGTCACGACTCCCGTTTCGGGTTGGTCCCCCGGGAGCAGGTCCGGCTGATCGGCACCCTCCGGGCCGGTCTCGCCCGGCTCCTCGCCGGGCTCGGCCTCAAGCTCGGCGGCGGCCGGCGGCTGGTCCTGCCGCTCTCGCCATGGACCGCCCCGGCTCGTGGCGGAGAGACGAGGGAGGCGCTTCCCGGCGGCGCCCGGGTGGTGCTGCGGGGAGCCTTCCGTCCCGCGCCGCCCCGGCGCGGCGCCTCCCTCCCCCGCGAGTCGGTCCCGGCGCCCGGGCGGACCACCGGGGAACCTCTTCTCCCCGCGGAGATCTGATCCTTCCGGGGTAGACTCTCCGCCCCGCGGGGCTCCCGCGGGAGGAGGACCCCGATGGCCGCCGTCACCCGCATCGAGATCGGGATCCGCCCCGGCTTCCCCGACAGCCGGGGCGCCGTCGCCGCCCGCCGGATCCGGGACCACCTGGGGATCCCGGTGGACTCGGTCCGCAGCCGGGACGTGTACCTGGTCGAGGCCGACCTCTCGGCCGAGGAGGCCGGGCGCGTCGCCGCCGAGTTCGCCGGCCCGGTCCTCCGGCGGGGCGCGGTCGGCCGGCTCCCGGCGGACGAACCGTGCGACCTGCTGGTCGAGGTCGGCTACCGGCCGGGCGTCACCGACCCGGTGGGCAAGTCGGCGAAGGTGGCGATCGAGGACCTGCTCGGCCGCCGGCTCGGGGAGGACGCCGCGGTCTACACGGCGACCCTCTGGCTCCTCGAGGGGGTCACCCGGGAGCAGGCGGAGACGATCGCCCGGCGGCTCCTGGCGAACGAGGTGATCGAGCGGGTCCGGGTGATGGCCCGCGACGAGTGGCTGGCCGCCGCGCCGGACACGACGGTCCCGAAGATCTCCGGTCTCGTCGCCCCCCCGGTCGAGCGGATCGACCTCGCCGGGCTCAGCGACGAGCAGCTCGTCGAGCTCTCCCGGAAGCGTCTCCTCGCCCTCACCCTCGAGGAGATGCGGACGATCCGGGACTTCTTCGCCCGGGCCGCCGACGACCCGCGCCGGCGCGCCGCCGGGCTCGACGGCCGACCCACCGACGCGGAGCTGGAGTGCCTGGCCCAGACCTGGTCCGAGCACTGCAAGCACAAGATCATGAACGCGACGATCGTCCACGAGGAACCCGGGCGGGATCCCGAGACGATCGAGTCGATCTTCAAGACGTACATCCGCGGAACGACCGAGCGGCTCGACCGGCTCTTCCGGGAGCGCGACGGGAAGAGCTGGCTGGTCTCGGTCTTCCACGACAACGCCGGCGTGATCGCGGCGACCGACCGCTACCACCTGGTCTACAAGGTCGAGACCCACAACTCCCCCTCCGCCCTCGACCCGTACGGCGGGGCGATCACGGGCATCGTCGGCGTCAACCGCGACCCGTTCGGCACCGGCCTCGGGGCCGACCTGCTCTGCAACGTCTGGGGCTACTGCTTCGGGCCGCCGGACTGGAAGGGGGAACTGCCCCCGGGCCTCATGCACCCGCGGCGGATCCGGGACGGGGTCCACGAGGGGGTGATCGACGGTGGCAACCAGTCGGGGATCCCCTACGGGCGGGGCTGGGAGTTCTTCGACGAGCGGTTCCTCGGCAAGCCCCTGGTCTACTGCGGCACCGTCGGCCGGATGCCGGTCGAGGTCGCCGGGCGGCCCGCCCACGTCAAGGACGCCCGCCCGGGCGACCGGATCGTCATGGTCGGCGGCCGCATCGGGAAGGACGGGATCCACGGGGCCACGTTCTCCAGCGCCGAGCTGACCGAGGAGAGCCCGGTCCAGGCGGTCCAGATCGGCGACCCGATCACCCAGAAGATGATGTTCGACTTCCTGCTGGAGGCCCGGGACCGGGGGCTCTACTCGGCGATCACCGACAACGGCGCCGGCGGCCTCTCGTCCTCGGTGGGCGAGATGGCGGAGGGACCCGGGGGCGCCCGCCTGGACCTCGCCCGGGCGCCCCTCAAGTACGAGGGGCTCGCCCCCTGGGAGATCCTGGTCTCCGAGGCCCAGGAGCGGATGACCGTCGCCGTCCCCCCGGAGAAGCTCGACGAGTTCCTCGCGCTGGCCCGGGCCCGGGAGGTGGAGGCGACCGATCTCGGGGAGTTCACCGACGACGGGGTCTTCCACGTGCTCCACGGCGAGGAGACCGTCTGCCTCCTGCCCCTCGAGTTCCTCCACCACGGGCTCCCGCCGATGCGCCTTTCCGCCCGCTGGACCCCGCCGGCGGAGGGGACCTGGGAACCGCTCCCCCTGCCGGAGTCCCCGGAGGAGGGGGCGGACCTCCTCGCCGAGTTCCTCGGCCGCCACAACCTGCGCTTCGACGAGGAGCGCTACCGGCACTACGACCACGAGGTCAAGGGGCTCACCGTCGTGCGGCCCTTCGTCGGGCGCCACCGGGACGTCCCCTCGGAGGCGGCGGTCTTCCAGGTCGCCCACGACGGGTGGGAAGGCTACGCCCTCGGCGAGGGGGTCTTCCCGACCTACTCCGACGTGGACGCCCACGCGATGGCCGAGGCCGCGGTCGACCTCGCCGTGCGGCGGGTAATCGCGGGCGGCGCCCGGCCCGACCGGATCGCCGCCCTCGACAACTACTGCTGGCCGGACCCGCTCCCCGGGCCCGGGAACCCGGACGCGGAGCACAAGCTGGCCCAGCTCGTCCGGGCCTCCCGGGGCCTCGCCGAGGCCTGCCTCGCCTACGAGGTCCCCCTGGTCTCCGGCAAGGACTCGATGAAGAACGACGCGGTCCTCGGCGGGAAGCGGATCTCGATCCCGCCGACCCTGCTGGTCTCGGCGATCGGCCTCGTCGACGACGTCCGGCGGGCGATGACCCTCGAGCCCGGCGGGCCCGGCGAGCTGCTGGTCGCCCTGGGCGAGACCCGGGAGGAACTCGGCGGCACCGAGTGGGCGGCCCGGCGCGGCCTCGCCCCCGCCAGCGTGCCCCGGGCGAACCCCCGGGCGTGGGCGCCCCGCTACCGGAAGGTGGCGGAGCTGATCGCCGCGGGCCTCGTCCGGGCGGTGGCGGTGCCGGCCCGGGGCGGGATGCTGCCGGCGATGTTCCGGATGGCCCGGGCCGGCGACCTGGGCCTCGCCGTCGACCTCTCCCAGCTCCCGGCGGACCGGGGGGTCTCCTGGGAGGCCCGGGCGTTCGGGGAGTCCCTCGGGCGGTTCCTGCTGGCGGTGACGAAGGACAGGGTCGCCGAGGTGCTCGACGCCCTCGCGGACGAGCCGGCGGCGATCGTCGGCGAGTTCACCGGGGACGGGCGGCTCGACGTCCGGCTCGGGGACCGGCACCTGCTGCGAGCCGACGTGGAGGATCTCGCGGCGATCTTCACCGGGCGCGAGCCCGCGGGGAGGGCGTGACGATGGCGGCGCTCCGCGAGGGAAGGGTGCTGATCCCGGTCGGCCTCGGCCTCAACTGCGAGGCGGAGACCGCCCACGCCTTCCGGCTCCTCGGGGAGGAACCGGACCTCGTGCACCTGACCGACCTGTTCGCCGGCCGGCACGGGAAGCGCCTTCCCGACTACCGGGTGCTCGTGCTGATCGGCGGCTTCGCCTACGGCGACCACGTGGCCGGCGGCTTCGTCCTCGCCACCCGCATCCGGGCGCACCTGCGGGACCAGCTCGCCGCATTCCTCGCCGAGGGGGGCCTGGTGCTCGGGATCTGCAACGGGTTCCAGACGCTCGTCCGGCTCGGGCTCGTCCCCGGCCCCGGCGAGGGTCCCGCCGACTTCGTCCCGCGGGCCGCCCTCGGCCCCAACGACCGGCTCGGCTACCGGGACGCCTGGGTGCGCCTCGCGGTGGACGGGCGGACCCCGTGCGCCTGGACCCGGGGGATCGAGACGATCGACCTGCCGGCCCGGCACGGGGAGGGGAAATTCCTCGTCGAGGACGAGGCGACCCTCGACCGGCTCGAGGAACGGGGCCAGCTCGCCCTCCGCTACGTCGGCCCGGACGGGGAACCGAC
>JAMOQA010000026.1 GCA_027064265.1 Acidobacteriota bacterium | reverse complement strand
CCCGGCGACCCGGAGGCGTTCGCCGCCGCCCTCCACGAACTGCTCGCCGGGCCCGGGCTCCGGGAACGCCTCGGCGACGCCGCCGCCCGGCGGGCCTGGCGGTTCGACCTCGAGCGGACCTGCGCCGACACCGAGGCCCTCTACGACCGGGTCCTCCGGGCCGCCCGCTCCCGCGGCGCCTGAGACGCGAGCGGGGCCGCGCCTCCCGGCACGGCCCCTCCTCTTCCCTCCTCCCGGGGCAGCCGGGAACCCGGGATCAGGTCCCCTCCTGCCAGCTCGAGAGGTACTCCTTCTGCTCGGGGGTCAGCCGGTCGATCCGGATGCCCATGGTCCGCAGCTTGAGCGCGGCGATCTTCCGGTCGATCTGCTCCGGCACCGTGTGGACGCCGAGGGGCACCTTCCCCTTCCGCTTCACCAGGTACTCGGAGGCCAGGGCCTGGTTGGCGAACGACATGTCCATCACCGAGGCCGGGTGCCCCTCCGCGGCGGAGAGGTTGACGAGGCGTCCCTCGGCGAGGAGGAAGATCTCCTTCCCGTCGGGGAAGCGGTAGATGTCGATCACCTCGCGGATCCGCTTGCGGGACTTCGCCAGCTTCGCCAGGGCCGGGATGTCGATCTCCACGTTGAAGTGGCCCGAGTTGCAGACGATCGCCCCGTTCTTCATCTTCCGGAAGTGCTCCTCCCGGAGAACGTGCTTGTTCCCGGTGACGGTGACGAACAGGTCGCCCTCGGCCGCCGCCTTGATCGCCGGCATCACCCGGAACCCGTCCATCGCCGCCTCGAGGGCCCGCACCGGGTCGATCTCGCAGACGATCACCTTCGCGCCGAGCCCCTGGGCCCGCATCGCCACGCCGCGGCCGCACCAGCCGTAGCCGATCACGACGACGGTCATCCCGGCGATCAGCACGTTGGTCGCCCGGAGGATCCCGTCGAAGGTGCTCTGGCCGGTCCCGTACCGGTTGTCGAAGAAGTGCTTCGTCATCGCGTCGTTGACCGCGATCACCGGGTAGGCCAGGGCACCGTCGGCGGCCATCGCCCGCAGGCGGATCACGCCGGTGGTCGTCTCCTCGGTGCCCCCGATCACGTCGTCGAGCAGGTCGCGCCGCTCGTTGTGCAGCGTGCTGACCAGGTCGGCACCGTCGTCCATCGTCAGGTGCGGCGCCAGGTCCAGGGCGGCGCGAATGTGCTGGTAGTACAGCTTGTTCGACGCGCCGTGGACGGCGAAGACGGGGATGCCGTACTCCTTGACCAGCGCCGCCGCGGTGTCGTCCTGCGTCGAGAGCGGGTTGCTCGCGCACAGGACGACCTGCGCGCCGCCGGCCTTCAGCGTCCGCATCAGGTTCGCCGTCTCGGTCGTCACGTGGAGGCAGGCCGCGAGGCGCACCCCCCTGAGCGGCTTGCGCTTCGCGAAGTCCTCCCGGATCGAGCGGAGCACCGGCATCGTCCGGTCCGCCCACTCGATCTTCTCCTTCCCCTGGCGGGCCAGTCCCAGGTCCTTCACGTCGTACTTCATCGCACCTCCCTCGCCCGCGCCTACGCCCTCTCGCGCAGCGCGTCGACCATCCGCGTCGACTCCCACGTGAACTCCGGCTCGGTTCGCCCGAAGTGACCGTACGCGGCCGTCTTCCGGTAGATCGGCCGCCGCAGGTCGAGGAACTCGATGATCCCCCGCGGCGTCAGCGGGAAGACCTCGCGGACGATCTCCGAGAGCCGGGACTCGGGGACCTTGCCGGTGCCGAACGTCTCGACCAGGACGGAGACAGGCTCCGCGACCCCGATCGCGTACGCGAGCTGGACCTCGCACCGGTCCGCCAGCTCCGCGGCGACGATGTTCTTCGCGATCATCCGGGCCATGTACGACGCGGAACGATCGACCTTCGTCGGATCCTTCCCCGAGAAGGCGCCGCCGCCGTGGTGCCCCATGCCGCCGTAGGTGTCGACGATGATCTTCCGTCCGGTGAGCCCGGTGTCCCCGTGGGGCCCCCCGATGACGAACCGCCCCGTCGGGTTCACGTAGTACTTCGTGTCCTCCCGCAGCAGCTCCGCCGGGATGACCTTCCTGACGACCAGCTCGACGATCTCCTCCTCGAGGGTCTCCTTGCGGACCGAGTCCTCGTGCTGGGTGGAGACCACGACCGCCGTCACGCCGACCGGCCGGTCCCCCTCGTACTCGACGGTCACCTGGGC
Organism: Acidobacteriota bacterium; assembly: GCA_027064265.1. GTDB lineage: Bacteria > Acidobacteriota > Polarisedimenticolia > J045 > J045 > JAMOQA01. The sequence goes on along the minus strand of JAMOQA010000026.1, from coordinate 2,512 downwards.
CTTCCCGTCGGGCCGCAGGTACTCGATCTCCCCGTCCTTCCGCGCCTCGGCGAGCCGCCGGCACAGGCCGTGGGCGAGCATGATCGGCAGGGGCATCAGCTCGGGGGTCTCCCGGCAGGCGTAGCCGAACATCAGGCCCTGGTCGCCGGCTCCCTCCCGGTCCACCCCCATGGCGATGTCCGGGGACTGCTCGTCGATCGTGCTGAGGACCGCGCACGTCTTCGCGTCGAACCCGTAGCGCGGGTCGACGTAGCCAACCTTCTCGATGGTCCGCCGGGCGACCCGCTGGAAGTCGACGAACCTCTCCGTCGTGATCTCGCCGGAGATCAGGCAGAGCCCGGTCGTGACCAGCGTCTCGCAGGCGACGCGCCCCGCCGGGTCACCCTCGAGCACCGCGTCCAGGATGGAGTCGGAGATCTGGTCGGCCAGCTTGTCCGGGTGTCCCTCGGTGACCGACTCGGACGTGAACAGGTGGCGCTCCATGGACGTTCTTCCTCCCTTTCCGAGCGCAGTTCATGCGCCCGGCACCCCGTCCGCGACCCGCGGGCGGACGGGAAGCCTACCCCGGCGCCGGCCCGCGCGGCAACCGCCGGAACGCGGCGAACTCAGGCGGGACGGCCGAGACGGGCCGCGCCCGGCCCCAGCTCCCGCTCGAGGATCCTCACCAGCTCCCGGTCCGCCCGGACGCCCCGCGCCTCGTCGGCCTGGAGGATCGCCCGGAAGGTCCCCGGCCTCACCACCTCGAAGAACACCGGCACCGGCCCCGGGTGCTCCCGCAGGATCTCGGCGAGGCGCGCGAGGCGGGCGGAGCCGACCCGGTCCGCCTCGATCCGCACCGTGAGGCCCCGGGCGAAGATCGTCGGCGCGTCCTCGAGGGGCTGGATCCCCTCGACCAGCAGCCGGACGTCGCTTCCCGACGCCTCCGCCCGACCCCGCACGACGAGGGCCCGTCCCTCCTCGAGCAGGTGATCGATCTCGCGGAAGGTCCGCGGCCAGACCAGGCATTCCACCTGCCCGGTCGTATCCTCCAGGTGGAAGACCGCCATCAGGTCCCCGGCCTTCGTCCGCTTGCGCTTGACCGATCCGACGAGACCGCCCACGACCACCTCGCCGCCCCCGGAGAGGTCGGCCACCCGGTGGGTGGTCACGTCCGCCAGCCGGTCCGCGTGCTCCTCGAGCGGGTGGCCCGAAAGGTAGAACCCCAGGGCTTCCTTCTCGCCCTCGAGGCGCTCCCGGTCGCTCCACGGCGAAACCTCCGGGAGCGGCGGCGGCTGGAACGCCTCGGTCGCGTCGCCGAACAGGGCCCCCTGGCCCACCGCCAGGTCCTCGGCGTGGCGGGCACCCCGCTCGAGGGCCCCGTCGATCGCCGCGAAGAGTCGCGCCCGGTCCCCCAGGGAATCGAGGGCCCCCGACTTGACCAGCGCCTCGAGGACCTTGCGGTTCATCGCCCGGCGGTCGACCTCGCGGCACAGGTCGTCCAGGTGGCGGAACCGACCGACCCGCTCCCGGGCCTCGAGGATCGCGTCGACGCTCCCCTCGCCGACCCCCTTGATCGCGGCGAGCCCGAAGCGAATCCCCTCCTCCTCGACCTCGAAGAACCGCCCCGACCGGTTGACGTCGGGGGGCAGGATCTCGATGTCCCGCGCCCGGCACTCCGCGATGTACTCGACGAGCTTGTCCGTGTGGTCCTTCTCGGACGTCAGGAGGGCCGCCATGAAGTGGCGCGGCCAGTGAGCCTTGAGGTAGGCGGTGCGGTACGCGACGAGGGCGTACGCCGCCGAGTGGGACTTGTTGAACCCGTACCCGGCGAAGTGGGCCATCAGGTCGAAGACCCGGGCGGCGTCCTCCTTCGCGATCCCCCGCTCGACGGCCCGCGAAAGGAAGCGCTCCCGCTCCGCCTCCATCACCTCCTTCTTCTTCTTGCCCATCGCCCGCCGCAGCAGGTCCGCCTCGCCGAGGCTGTAGCCCGCCATCGTCGAGGCGATCTGCATCACCTGCTCCTGGTAGACGATGACCCCGTAGGTCTCCCGGAGGATCGGCTCCAGGGTGGGGTGCGGGTAGGAGACCTCGACCCGGCCGTGCCGCCGCTCGATGAAGTCGTCGATCATCCCCGACCCGAGGGGCCCGGGACGGTAGAGGGCGTTCAGGGCCACCAGGTCCTCGAACCGCTCCGGCTTCATCCGCCGGAGGATCTCCCGCATCCCCGACGATTCGAACTGGAACAGGCCCGACGTGTCCCCCCGGGCGAACAGCTCGTAGGTCGGCGCGTCGTCCAGGGGCACCCGGTCGAGATCGGGCGGCTCCTCGCCGGAGCGGGCGATCGAGTCCAGGGTGTCGGCGATCAGCGTCAGCGTCTTGAGGCCGAGGAAGTCCATCTTCAGGAGGCCGATCGCCTCGACCTCGTCCTTGGCCCACTGGGTCGTGATCTCGTCCCTGGTCGACTTGAAGAGGGGGGCGTACTCGATGACCGGCCGCGGCGTGATGACGACGCCGGCCGCGTGGGTGGAGGCAT
>JAMOQA010000025.1 GCA_027064265.1 Acidobacteriota bacterium | reverse complement strand
ACCAGTGCGCGGCAGGTGTACGTCACCTCGTCGGCCCCGGACGCTCCTTCCCCCTCGCCTTCCCCGCTCCCGGAAGACGGCGGATCCTCCGCGCACCGGATCCAGGCCGCCTCGAAGTCGGTGAAGCCCGCGGTCCCCCAGGTCGTCCGGAAGAACTCGTCCGCCGGGGGCACGATCGCCTGGGCGGTCTCGTCGGTCTCCCCCGCCGCCAGCATCTCCTCCCGCACGGAGCAGGCGGCGCGCACGAAGTCCGCCGGGCGCGGGTGCCGGAAGCGGTTCTCCCGGACGTACCGGCGCAGCGCCCGCCACAGCGCCTTGTCCCCGGCGACCCGTCGCCACGTCTCGAGGGTGAGGCCGGTCAGCTTGTAGACGTGGGCGCGGTAGGTGGGATGATCCGGGTAGGTCCAGCTCTCCCGGAGCACGCGGTCGGTGCCGGCCCGGGGGAGCCAGGCCTGCCGCTCCCGCCAGGGGAAGAGCCACTCCTGGCGCACCCAGGTGAGCGGGGGGCAGTCCCGCAGGTACCCGGCGACCAGCCCGTCCGCGAACCCGAAGACGGTCCCGTCCCCCAGGGCGAGGAAGCGGCCCCACCCGTGGTTCGCGGTCGCCACCGGCGCCGGTGCGCTGCCCGGGTACTCGAAGGGGAAGAACCCGGTCGTCGCCACGTCCGGCCCGTGGAACCGGTCGAGGGCGGTCGACTCGGCGAACGTGTTGAACCCCTCGTCGAGGAAGGCGTGCTCCTGCTCCGAGTTGGCGACCATCCCGTAGAAGTACTGGTGGCCGAACTCGTGCATCGTCACCACCTCGGGGCTCTCCCGCTCGGGCGGGACGAGCAGGTGGGACCCGCACGAGATCAGCATCGGGTACTCCATCCCCCCGGAACCTCCCCCGGAGACCGGCGGGTCGATCGCCCGGAGCACCGGCCACGGGTAGGGCCCGAATGCCCGGCCGAAGAACTCGAGCCCGAAGTCGAGGGTCGCCAGGTACCGGTGGGCGATCGACCGGTGGTCCGGCTGCAGGTAGAGGACGACTTCCACGTCGGGAAGCCGGAGTTCCCCTTCACGCAGCTCCGGTCCGAGGACCTCCCGCCACCACGCCTCCGCTTCCGGGTCCCGGTGCTCTTCCCCCCGGAAGGCGTGCCGCACGACGACGAATCGCGGGTCGGCGAAGAGGGCGAAGGCGTGGACCGGGGCCGCGTCGAAGGTGACCACGTAGCGCTCGTCCCGGGTCTCCTCGGCGACGATCCGCCCGGTCGCGGCGACCTTCCCCTCGTATCGCTCCGGGAACTCCACCGTCACCCGGAAGTGCCCGAAGTCGGAGTAGAACTCGGTCCGCTTGTGGAAGGGGCGGCAGTTCCACCGGGCCGGCAGCCCCGGGCCGGGCGGCTCGAAGACCCCGGGCTTCGGGATGAACTGGGTCGCCGCCAGGTAGTCCCCCGCCCGGCCCGTGCGGGCGAAGATTCCGGGGAACCGGGCCCGGAACGAGAGCTCGATGGTGATCTCTCCGCCGGGGGGAACCGGCTCGTCCAGGGGAATCACGGCGACGGTCCGGTCGTCGGGGTTCCCGGTGTCCTCGTCCACGTACCGCACCCGCCCGAGCCAGTCCTCTCCCCCGGGCCCGGAGACCGCGAGCAGGTCGAGCCCGCCGTCCGGGCGCCGCTCGTCCGGCGACCGTCGCCACAGCGCCTCGCGGCGCCAGGTGGAGCGATCGTCCCGGAAGGCGTTCAGCCAGAGATGGAGGCGCAGCTCGCTCGTCGGCGTGCCCGCGAGGTTGCGCCACGTGAGCCGCTCGCTGGCGGCCAGGACCCCGGTGGCCGGGTCGTAGTCCCCCGTGACGGCGATGTCCCACGCGAGCGGAACGGCGACCGGCCGGACACCGTCACCGACCTCTCCCGCGGCCGGCACCGGCAGGCAGGCGAGGACCAGCACGAACACCGCCACCCACCCCGGGCGGCTCCCTCCACGCGGTCGATCCACGGGCGCACGCTATCCCGGCGGGACCCCGCCCGGCAACCGGTCCCCGCCGGGGATTCGTGAGAACATCCCGGTCCCACCCTCCGCATCCCCCGGCCCCCCGGGCCCCGTGGAGACCGGCATGTCCGACCGTGTCACCGCCGACGACCTGCGGGCGATGATCGCCTGGATCGCCTCCCGGGTCCGGCTCCGCGACGCCGCCTCCCCCGAGGTGAGCTTCGACGAACCGACCGCCGAGGAGATGCTGGCCGCGGGTCTGCATCCCGAGGCCGTCCGCCGGGTGCTCGCCGCACCGTGGTGGCGCGAGATGATCGAGGACATCGTGGAGACCCCCCGGTTCTGCGACCCCGACGACTCCCCGGAAGACGTCCTCCGGTACGCCCGGGACGTGGTCGGCGAGACCCTCCGCAAGCGGTTCGAGCTGCGGCCGCCGGACCCGGCGGGGGGCTGATTTTACCGGCACCACCCTTCCGGTTTGCCCGTATCCTCATGGGGACCGGCGCCGGGCGTGCGCCGGTCCGGAGGTTCGTGCCATGTCGTCCTGCCCCCCGTCCCCTGCCGGGCGTCTCGCCCGCCGCGGATTCGCTCCGCTCCTGCTCGTCCTCTCCCTCCTCGTGCCGGCCGCCTTCGCCGCGAAGCCGGCCCCGAAGCCGGTCGGCCCGGACGGTCGCGCGATCTACCGGGTCGTCCGGATGGAGCGGCTCGGTCCCGTCGACCTCCTCGAGCTGGTCTCCCTCGGCATCGACCTCGAGCGCAACGGCCGGGGCGAGTGGATCGCGTACCTCTCTCCGGAAGAGATGGACAAGCTCGAGGGGCTGGGGTTCACCTGGACCGAGCTGCCGGACCCGGGGCTCGTCGCCCTCGAACGGGAGAAGTCGCAGGGACCGCTCGCGGAGGGAACCCGCGACTCCTACCACGACTACGACGCCCTGACCGCCGAGCTCCAGGAGATCGCCGACGCCCACCCGGAGATCACGCGCCTGGTCTCCGCCGGGAAGTCGGTCGACGGCCGGGATCTCTGGTGGATGAAGATCACCGACAACCCCGACCAGGAGGAAGACGAGCCGGGATTCAAGTACATCTCGACGATGCACGGCGACGAGCCGGTCGGCACCGAGAACTGCCTGAAGCTGATCCACCTCCTGGTCGACAACTACGGCACCGATCCCCGGATCACCCGGATCGTCGACGAGGTCGAGACCTGGATCATGCCGCTGATGAACCCGGACGGGAACGCGCGGCACCAGCGCTACAACGCGGACGGCGTCGACCTCAACCGGGACTTCCCCGACCGGATCGACGACCCCGTGAACACGACCGAGGGACGCGCCGCCGAGACGCGGCACATCATGAACTGGCAGTTCGCCCACTCGACGATCCTGTCGGCGAACTTCCACACCGGCGCCGTCGTCGTCAACTACCCGTACGACAACAACGAGGACCACGCGAACGTCTACACGGCGACCCCCGACGACGACATCGTCAGGGACCTCTCCCTCGACTACTCCGAGGACAACTCCCCGATGTACAACTCGTCCAGCTTCCCCCAGGGCATCACCAACGGGGCGGACTGGTACACGATCTCCGGGGGGATGCAGGACTGGAACTACACCTGGGAGGGCGACATCGAGGTCACGGTCGAGCTCAACGACGACAAGTGGCCTCCCGAGTCGGAGCTGCCCCGCCTGTGGGACGAGAACCGGGAGTCGATGCTCTCCTACCTGGAGCGGGCGCTCACCGGCGTGCGCGGAATCGTCACCGACGAGGAGACCGGCGCCCCGGTCGCGGCCACCCTGCGCATCGCCGGGCGGGACATCGACTTCTTCACCGACCCGGAGGTGGGCGACTTCCACCGCCCGATGCCCGCCGGCACCTTCGACCTGGTCGTCTCCGCCCCCGGCTACGAGACGAAAACGGTCACGTTCACCGTGACCGACCCGCGGGCCGAGGCCGTCCGGGTGGATGTCCAGCTTCGGCCGAGACCGACCGACCTCGAGCACCGCGGTCACCGGATCGTCTCGGACGGGAACGGTGACGGCTGGATCGACGCCGGCGAGAGCGGACAGGTGGCCGTCACCCTGGGGAACGAGGGCGCGACGGCCCACGGCATCACCGGCGTCCTCGTCCCGCTCACCAGCTACGCGACGACGGCGAACACCGTTGGCTGGCCGGACCTGGCACCCGGGGAGGAGGCCGAGTCGCTGCCGCCCCACTTCAACGTGCGGGCCGCCGACGACGCGCCGCCGGGGCACGTCATGGCCTTCACCGTCGACTGGGACACGACGGACGGCGTCTCGGGCGAGACCGACGCCTTCTTCATCCCGGTGGGACCACCCATCCACGAGATCGACGAGTCGACCGACGTGCCGCAGGACATCGACGACAACGCCACGGTGGAGAGCACCCTCGACGTCGCGAAGGACGAGCGGATCGACGAGGTCAACGTCCGGGTCGACATCACCCACACCTACATCGGTGACCTGACGGTGACGCTCGTCGCGCCCGACGGCACGGAGGTCCGGCTCCACGATCGCTCCGGCGGCTCGACCGACGACATCCACACCTGGTACGACACCGAGACCGAGCCCGTCGACGATCTCTCCGTGCTGAACGGGAAGAGCAGCGCGGGAACCTGGAAGCTGCGGGTCACGGACCACGCCGGAGGCGACACCGGCACCCTGGATGCCTGGAAGCTGGAGCTCTACACCCGGCCCTGGGAGGACCCGGTGGCGG
>JAMOQA010000024.1 GCA_027064265.1 Acidobacteriota bacterium | reverse complement strand
CCCGGTTCGCCCGCAGCTTGGCCAGCGTCTCCTCGGCCATCGCCCGCCGGATCTCCTCGTTGCGCCGGATGTAGATGTCCGCCAGCTCGTTCGCGATCGAGGCCGCGATCCGCGGGTCGTTCCACGTGACCTTGAGGTCGAAGTAGTTCTTCTTCGGGTTCGGGTTGAGGTCGATCGACTGCTCGAGGATCTTCGCCAGCTCGGAGAGGTCCTGCGGCCCGCCCGGCATGCCGACGAGGTGCAGCCGGTCGTCCAGCTCCTGGACGTACTTCTCCGACGTGATCTCGGCGGTAATCGTCGTCACCAGCTCCGCCGAGGAGATCTCGACGATCGGCTTGAGGAGGGCCTTCGAGATCGTCTGGGGCCGGATCTTCACCCGGGTCTCGGCCTGGTAGAGCTTCGGGAAATGGAAGTAGAGGGCGATGGAGAAGAGGATGCCGACCAGCGACGGCACGATGATCCACCACTTCCGCCGGACGACGATGTCCAGGTACTCCTTGAGGACCGGGTTCTGGGGCGTCATCGCCATCGCCGCGTCACCTGCGCGGAGCGGTCGGGGCCCAGCGGCCCCCGAGGCTCCAGGTCGTCGCGTCCGCCGCCAGCACGGCGCCGGAGGCGGACTGGTCGATCGTCTCTCCCGCGAACACCAGGGCGAACCGCGGGGAGAGGGCCGCCCGCCACTCCGCGCGGTAGGAGCGGGTGATCGTCCGCTCGTAGGCCGCGTCCATCGGGTCGCGCTCGGCGTACCGGGCAACCAGCTCGACCTGGGACCACCGGCCCACCGGCATCCGCCAACCGACGAAGCCGAACGTGGACCGGGCGGCTCCCGAGGTCCCCCCGCTGCCCGCCACGTCGACCCCGGCGCCGGCGGTGATCGTGCCGGACCGGCGCCCGACGGGTCCGCGCAGCCCGATCGTCGCCACTCCCCAGGTCGGCGAGTCCTCCGCCCCGCTCTCCCCCGGGTCGCGGACGTCGGTCCAGGCGGCGCCCGCCTCGAGAGTCCACTGCAGGCGTTCGGCGTGGCCGAGAACGAACCCGACGAGGAGCCGGTGGACGTCCCACTCGCCGCGGAAACCCTCGTCGATCCTGCTGCCCCGCCAGCGCACCCGGAAGGCGGTCCGCCGCCCCAGGTCGGACTCGAGGCCGAGGGAGAGCCCGGTGTCGGTGCTGTCGGCGAGGCGCACCGGGACACCGCCGGGACCGCTCGCCTCCGGGACGTCGTAGGAGGTGTCCCGCCAGGTGGCGCCGGTGGTCAGCCGCGTGCGGACCCCGAGGTCGAAGCGTCCCTCCAGCCGCCCCGAGAGGGTGTCCACGCGGGTGCGCGGCAGGGCGACCAGGTCGTCCGCCACCTCGTCGTAGCGCACCCGGGCCCGCTCCCGCCGGTCCCAGGCCGCCCCGAGGGTCCAGGCCGAGCGCCGGGACGCCGCGTGGCGCCAGCCGAGGCGCACCGTGTGGGTCGTGTTGTCCAGGGCGCCGTAGTCGCCGTAGGTCTCGCGGCCGGGCTGCCAGGAGAGTTCCAGCGTCGTCCGCGGGGTCTCCCGGCGCAGGGGCAGGAGCAGGCTCGTCGTGACGATGCTGTCCGACTCCCCGTCGGTTCCCGCGACGCGGACGTTGTCGGTCCACTCCCCGGTGACCGTCAGCACCGGGTCGATCGTCCATCCGCCCGCCAGCGCCGGGCCGGCCGCTGCCACCAGCAGGAGGCAGCAGGCAACCGAGAGCCCTCGCGAGCCGCGCATCACCGTCCCCGCTCCCCTCATCGCAGCGCCACTACGACGTCGCCCGCGCGGAGCGGGATGTCCTCGGCGGGAGCCTTTCCCTTGAGGATCTTCTCGACGTCGACCTCGATCCGCTCCTTCTTCCCGTCGTCCGCGTTCCGCAGGACGACGACGTCGCCCCGCGCGTACTCCGTGAATCCGCCGGCCATCGCGAGGGTCTGCAGGAGCGTCAGCGGCGCCACCGACTCGATCATCATCTGGTGCTGGACCTCCCCGAGGACGAACACCCGGTAGGAATGGATCTCCTCGATCGAGACGGTCACCTCCGGGTGCTCCTGGTAGGCCTCGACCTTCTTCGCGATCTCCGCGGCCAGCTCGGCGGGGGTCCGTCCCGCCGCCAGGACCTCGCCGATCAGCGGCAGGGAGATCCGGCCGTCCGGGCGGACGAGGCAGACCTCCTTGCCTTCCGGGAAGATCTCCCCTCCGTAGACAAAGACGCCGAGCCGGTCGCCGACCCCGATCCGGAACTCGGCAGCGACGGGCGCCCGTTGGTCTGCGCCGTCCGCGGCCGCCGTGGTCACCTCGGCAGGCACAGCGGGAAGGAAGAGAAGGAGCGCCGTCGCGGCGACGAGGCGCCGCCCCAGGATGCGAGTCCCCGCGGGAACAGCTGCGGTCATTGCCCTTCCCTCCAGGACCCGTTGCAGTCCGCCCGAGCGAGCTGCACCAGGCCGCGTCCCCCCTTCCCCGGACCCTCTCCCGGGCGCCCCCGGGACCGGGCCCCTCATGGAGGATGGCTACGGCGACGCCGGGGGAAAGTCAAGTTCCATCCTGCGCCGTACCGTGCCGAACTTGTTTCCCGGTGTTCGATTCATTGCCACCGGCGGGGCACGGGACTGGCTGCATCCTGGACGCGGACCGGGCCCCGGAACCACCCGTCTCACCCTTGGAGAAAGGATACTGGCAAACCCCATGCCCGGCAGGGTCCTCCCGAAAGCCCGCGAACGGCGCGGGCTCCGCGGGGGCCCCGCCGGGGCGGGTGGACGAGCGCCCGGCCAGGGGACGGGAACCGCACGTGTGCAGGATCGGACACCCCCCGCCGCGGAGTGGCCGAGATCGGGACACCGCGGAGGACCGGCATCTTTTTGCGCCAGCCGCACCGGCGCGGCAGGCCCGGGGCGCGCCCCCCGTAACGCCCTCTGCCGAGAGAAGTTGCAGACAAGTGCGAACATCTCCTTGCCGGGCGGGGCCGGTCGGCGTAGCCATTTCGGGGAACCGGGCCGGGAGCAGGACCGGGGCCAGGGGTTGGCCGATCCGGGGTATCCTGAACCCCCGCGGCGCCGGGCGAACCGGCGTCGGAACCCATCCCGGAGGTGGCCCCGTGAAGCGCTGTCCCCAGGCCCGGGTGGACCTCAGGATCGTGGACCTCGAGAACGAGATGCTCGTCTACGACGAACAGGCGCGCCAGGTTCACATCCTGAACGCCACGGCCCGCTGGATCTGGCTCCTCTGCGACGGCACCCACGCCCCGGAGGAGATCGCCGAGGAGGTTGCCCGGATGTACCCCGGGACCCCATCCGAGACGGTCCGGCAGGACGTGGAGGAAACCCTGGAGACCCTGGGGGCGAAGCGCCTCCTGGTCTGGGTGGAAGAAGAGGTACCCGACACCGCGGATTGACCGTACATTTCCCGGCGAACGCGGTGCGTGATGCCGCCCCAGGGGAGGCGGGTAGAAGGGATGGGATCCATGATCGATCCGCAGAACGTCTCGGCATCGGCCTCGGGCCATGAAGAGCGGACCTGGGTCAAGCCCTCGGTGAAGACGTATTCCCCCGAGGAGCTGCTCGACCTGCTCGGCCCTGCCCAGGGCTACAACGGCACCGTGAACCCCGGCAACAACGGGTGGTTCCCCGGCCGGGGCCATCGGCTCTTCCCCGGGCTCCGCTGACGGCCCGGGGTTCGTCCGAGAGCGCCCTCGTTTCTTGACCGGGCGCGGAGGAGCGGGTATCCTCCCGCCCGGCTTCGTCCGAGGCGCGCCCGTAGCTCAATTGGATAGAGCACTTGACTACGGATCAAGAGGTTCGGGGTTCGAGTCCCTGCGGGCGCGCCAATTCATCCCATGACCTCCCCGGCTGATCACGATCGGGCCCACATGGCGGCCGCCCTCGAGGAGGCCCGGCGGGCCGCGGCCAGGGGCGAGGTGCCGGTAGGGGCCGTCCTCGTTCGGGAAGGCGAGATTCTCGCCCGCGGCCACAACCGGAACCTCCTGGACCTGGATCCGACCGCCCACGCGGAGATCGTGGTCCTCCGGGAAGCCGCCCGGCGGCTCGGGGAACGGCGCCTGCCGGGAACGGTCCTCTACGTCACCCTGGAGCCCTGCCTGATGTGCCTCGGCGCGATGGTCCATGCCCGGGTCGCGGAGGCCGTCTTCGCCGCCGAGGATCCCCAGGTGGGGGCCACCCGGCTCTTCGCGGAGATCCCGGTGGGCCGGCCGGGACTCAACCACCGCCTGGGAATCCGCCGGGGCCCCCTCGGGGACGAGAGCGCGGCCCTCCTCCGGGAGTTCTTCCGGGCCCGGCGCTGAGGCCGGTCCCCCGGCCGGGAGCGGGGTCGGGCCGACCCGCTGGCATCCGCCGGACCGTGCTGCATAATGTTCCCCGGACAGCGCGGAGAGATGACCGAGTGGCTGAAGGTGCACGCTTGGAAAGCGTGTGTGCGGGAAACCGCACCGTGGGTTCGAATCCCACTCTCTCCGCCACCTTTTTTGTGGGGCTCGCCCCTGTGCGACCCGGCCCCGTGAACCCCGTCAGGCCCGGAAGGGAGCAGCGGTAAGCGGACCGCCGGGTGTGCCGCAGGTCCGCGAGCCCCTCCCGTTTTCCGGCTCCCGGAGGTGTCCCACGCGCCGGACGCTGGCCACCGCCTACCGCCCCCAGCGCTTCTCGGAAGTGCTCGGGCAGCGTGCGCCGATCCGGGCCCTCGGGGCGGCGGCGGAACGGGGGGAG
>JAMOQA010000023.1 GCA_027064265.1 Acidobacteriota bacterium | reverse complement strand
CAGGATCGCCACCGCCATCGAGGGGCCGATCTTCGACGGGTCGTCCATCGAGGCGAGCATCTGCACCAGCCCGATCAGGGTGCCGATCATCCCGAACGCCGGGGCCGAGGTCGCCATCCCGTCGAGTAGGTCCTGGCCGACCTTGTGCCGCTGGGCGAGGTAGGTGATCTCCGTCTCGATCACCGTCTTGATCGCCGCCGGCTCCATGCCGTCGACGGCGAGCCGGATCGCCTTGGCGAGGAACGGGTCCTCGATCTGGACCTTCTCGAGGGAGAGCAGCGACTCGCGCCGTGCCTTCCGGGAGAGCTCCACGATCTGGTCGATCAGCTTGTCGATCGGGGTCAGCTTCCCGAAGAAGGCGTTCTTCACCACGGCGAAGGTGCCGAACACCCGGCTCATCGGGTTCTTGATGAAGGTCACCCCGATCGTGCCCCCGACGACGATCAGGATCGAGGGCACGTTGATGAAGATGACGGGGTTGTCCCCGAGCACGATGGCCGAGAGGACCAGCGCCGTCCCGATGACCAGTCCGATGACCGTCGAGATGTCCACGTTCACCCCGCGCCGGGGCACGGTGCCCCGCTGGCCTTCGTATCGGCCCGGAAGGGGCCGGACTTGAGGGGGGAAGGCCCGGCCCGGGGTCAAGGACGATCACGTCCGGGCCGATACGAAAGATGGAGGTGCCGGCATGGACGTCGTCATCGGTCGCATCCCCCCGGTCCGGAACGCCAGGGACGGCCAGGAGCCGGGACGGTCCTTCGTCGAGGCGCGGGTCCTCCACGTCCGCCCGCCGCGGCGCCAGCGGCGGCCGCGGGAGGCGGGGGAGGACTCCCGGCGCCGGGGTTCTGCGGAGGTCGATCCCCCCGGGGCCCGGGTCCTCGTGCTGCTGGTGCCGGAGGCCCACCGCCTGCCGCCCGACCTGGGCGAGGGGAACTGGCGGGTCTTCCTGCGGTTCGTCCGTCGCTGAAGCTCCGCCGGGCGCCCCTCGGCCGGTTGACGGGCCGGGCCCGGCATCGTATAACTTCCCTGCAAGCAGGCGTTTGGCCTGTCGTCCCGTGGGGGCGAAAGGACTCGACGGGGACAGGAAAGCGCGGGCTGCACGCCGAGGTCCCGGCACCTCGTAAATCACCGGGAACGAAAACAAGCGCCAACACTGATTACGCGCTCGCTGCCTGATCACGGGTAGCCGCCCCGTTCCCCTTGCCGGTGGGGGGAGCCCAGGGCGTCATCGGACACCGGCTGGCCCGAAGACCGCCGGCCCAGCGGTCGAGGGCGAGAGCCAACGGGCTGGTCTTCCCCGTCCCTGCCCCTCGGGCCGGGGAAGGCGAGATCCAAGGAGGTGGCTAAGCGTGTAGATGCCCGTCGTGGACCGTCCTCGGACGCGGGTTCGATTCCCGCCGCCTCCACCAACCCTCCCCCTCTCTTCCCGGGAGGTGCCCCGTGGCCCGCAAGTCCGACGAGCTGAAGGTCTTCATCGCGAACCGGCCGGTGACCTGCGCCGAGTGCGGCGAGGACCTCGGCCGGAAGGCGTTCATCTTCCTGGCCGGGGAGAAGGGGGCGATCTGCCTCGAGTGTGCCGACCTCGACCACCTGGTCTTCCTCCGGGCCGGGAACGCCGCCCTGACCCGGCGGGCGAAGAAGTACTCGAAGCTGTGGGCGGTGGTCCTCAAGTGGAGTCGAGCCAGGAAGCGGTACGAGCGGCAGGGGCTCCTCGTGGAGGAAGAGGCGTTCGACCGGGCGTTCGAGGAGTGCGAGGCGGACGAGGAGATCCGGGCGGCACGGCGGCTCCGGGAGCGGGAGCGCCGCTCCCTCCGGGCACAGGAGCACACGCAGCGGTTCGCGAGGCGGATCCGCGAGCTCTTCCCCGGCGCGCCCGAGGGGGTGGAGTGGACGATCGCCGAGATCGCCTGCGAGGTCGGCAGCGGGCACGTCGGGCGCACCGCGGCGGGGCGCGCGCTCGACGACGACGCGGTGCGCGCCGCGGTCGTCGCCCATATCCGGCACGCGGAGACCCCCTACGACGAGCTGCTGATGACCGGCTGGGACCGTTTCGAGGCCCGCGACGAGGTCCGCGCCCGGGTCCAGGACGTCCTCGAGCGCTGGCAGCGCGGCTGACTGGCGGCCCTGCGGGCGACCCGGGCGCAGCACGCTGCGCCCCTACGCGCGTTCGTGACGCGTGCGATTGGGACCACCGCTCAACGTGACGCGTAGGGGTCGAGCGTGCTCGACCCGGGCGGTGCGAAGCACCGCCATCATGGTCGCCCTGCGGGCGACCCGGGCGCAGCACGCTGCGCCCTACAGCTTCCGGTGCAGCTCGATCAGCTTCTCGACGATCGAGGGGTCGGCGAGCGTGGAGACGTTCCCCATGTCGTCGTACTGGCCGGCAGCGATGCGGCGCAGGATGCGGCGCATCACCTTGCCGCTGCGGGTCTTCGGCAGGCCGGGCACGACCATGACGACGTCGGGGACCGCCACCGGGCCGATCACGTGGCGCACCTGCTGCTTGAGGGAGCCGACCAGCTCGGCCGGGTCGCCGGCCTCGGCGTCCGCCGTCGGGACGACGTAGGCGAAGATCCCCTGGCCCTTGATCTCGTGGGGGAAGCCGACCACCGCGGCCTCCGCGACCGCCTCGTGGGCGACCAGGGCCGACTCGATCTCCGCCGTGCCGAGCCGGTGGCCGCTGACGTTGATCACGTCGTCGACCCGCCCGGTGATCCAGTAGTAGCCGTCCTCGTCCCGGTGACAACCGTCGCCGGTGAAGTAGAGCCCCGGGAAGCGGGAGAAGTAGGTCTCCCGGAAGCGCTCGTGGTCCCCCCAGACGGTGCGGGCCTGGCCGGGCCAGGTCCGCTCGATGCAGAGGTTGCCGGAGACGCCGTTCCCCTCGAGGACGTTCCCCTCGTCGTCGACCAGCAGCGGCTTGACGCCGAAGAACGGCAGCGTGGCCGAGCCGGGCTTGACGGGCGTGGCCCCGGGCAACGGCGCGATCATGATCCCGCCGGTCTCCGTCTGCCACCAGGTGTCGACGACGGCGCAGCGCCCCTCGCCGACCACGTCGTGGTACCAGCGCCAGGTCTCCGGGTCGATCGGCTCGCCGACGGTGCCGAGCACGCGCAGCGTCTTCCGGGAGTACCGCCGCACCGGCTCGTCACCGGCCCGGGCGATCGCCCGGAGCGCCGTCGGGGCGGTGTAGAAGATGTTGACCCCCAGGTCGTCGACGATCCGCCAGTAGCGGCCCGCGTCCGGGTACGTGGGCACCGACTCGAACATCACGGTGGTCGCGCCGTTCGCCAGTGGCCCGTAGACGATGTACGAGTGGCCGGTGATCCAGCCGATGTCGGCGGCGCAGAAGTAGACGTCCCCCGGGTGGTAGTCGAAGACCAGCTTGTGGGTGAGGGCGGCGTAGACCAGGTAGCCGCCGGTGGTGTGGAGCACCCCCTTCGGCTTCCCGGTGGAGCCGGACGTGTAGAGGATGAACAGCGGGTCCTCCGCTCCCATGTGCTCGTAGGTGGACGTGGAGCGCTGCTTCCGGCACTCGTCCTCGAGCCAGAGGTCCCGGCCCGGGGTCATCGGGGTGTCGGCGTCGGTCCGCCGGGCGACCAGCACGGTCTCGACCATGTCGAGCCCCTCCACCGCCCGGTCGACGGTCTCCTTGAGGGGAATCCGCTTGCCGCCGCGGAGGCCCTCGTTCGCGGTGATCACCACCTTCGCCCCGGCGTCGAGGATCCGGTCGCGGAGCGCCTCGGCGCTGAACCCGCCGAAGACGATCGAGTGGATCGCCCCGATCCGGGCGCAGGCCAGCATCGCGTACGCGAGCTGGGGGATCATCGGCATGTAGATGCAGACCCGGTCGCCCCGGCGGACCCCGTGGTGCCGCAGGACGTTGGCCACCCGGCAGACCGAGTGCTTGAGCTGCCGGTAGGTGATGCGCTCGTACTCCCCGGGCTCGTCCTTCGCCCAGATGATCGCCGTCTGCTCGCCGCGCTCCCTGAGGTGCCGGTCGACGCAGTTGAAGCAGGCGTTCAGCCGTCCGCCCAGGTACCAGGCGAAGTCGACGTTCTCGTAGTCGTGGTCGAACACGGACTGCCAGGGGACGAACCAGTCCAGGATCTCCGCCTGCCGCGCCCAGAACGTCTCCGGGTCGTCGAGGGAGAGCCGGTAGAGGCGCCGGTACTCCTCCATCGAGGGGACGTGGGCGCGCTCGGCGATGTGGGGCTTGACGGGATAGACCTCGGGCTCTCGGTCGTTCTTCTGCGTCATGGTTGGCTCCCGCGCGCGCCCCGGCCGCCGGGCCAACGAGCCCGGCCCCCGCGGCGCGCCTGGCGAAACGGTCCGGTCGCTCGGGAGAACGTACCACGACCGACCCGGCGCAGGAGGGCACCCGCGCGCGGTGTTCCGGGCGGGGGTCCCGGGTGGCATCGGGTCGCGTCCTCACGCGGGGGCGGTCCTGGAAGGGGGTCCCCCCGGAACTGCGACAGTTCGCGGGGGGGGTTGGTGCGCAAATGCGACACCGGGGGCCGGCGATGCGGGCGATATCCCCGGAAACCCGGGGGAAAGTGGCGCATTTCCGCGGGGACCCCGCGAGGGGTGTCGCATTTACGGAGGGACCCCCCTGGCCGGGTGACGCATTTCCGGGGGGACCCCCTCCGGGGCGGCGCGTCCTCGCGGGGAGCGGCCGCGACGGGGCGTACTTGCCGGGCGCCCCGATGCGTCCGGGATAA
>JAMOQA010000022.1 GCA_027064265.1 Acidobacteriota bacterium | reverse complement strand
TGCCTCCCTCGCTGCGGGATCTGCCGGTCCTCGCGGCGGAGGGGCTGCCGCCCCACCCGGAGCCGGCGCGCCTCGTGCGCCGGGCGGCGGACGAGGCGGCCCGCCGGGTCGCCGGTCTCCTCCGGGAGGCCGGCCGCGGGGCCCGCCTGGCCCTCGTCGTCCCGGACCGGACGCGCCCCCTCCCCCTCCCGGAGATCCTGCCCCCGGTCCTCGACGCCCTCTCGGCCGAGGGGGTCCCCCCGGCGCGGATCACCATCGTCCCCGCCTCCGGGATCCACCGGCCGATGTCCCGGGCGGAGCTGGCCGACTGGATCGGCGAGGACGCGGCGGCCTCCGGTGCGCTCCTCGCCCCCCACGACGCGGACCGCCCCGCCCTCCTCCTCGGCCGCACCCCCACCGGGATCCCGGTCTCCGGGCACCCGGCGGTGGCGACGGCGGGAGCGGTGCTCGCCCTCGGCCGGATCGTCTTCCACTACCTCGCCGGCTTCGGAGGCGGCCGGAAGATGCTGGTCCCCGGGGTGTCGTCCCGCCGCACGATCCTCGCGATGCACGCCCGGTGCCTCGACCCTCGTCCCGGCCATGGCCGGCACCCCCGTGCCCGGACCGGGCTGCTCGACGGGAACCCGGTCCACGCGGCCGCGGTGGAGGCTGCCCGCCGCTTCCCGCCGACCGCCTGCTGGCACGTGCTGACCGCGCTCGACGGGTCCCTCGCCGACATCGAGGTCGGGGACCCGTTCGAGGACCACGCCCGGGCCGCCCGGCGGTACGGCGACGCCCGCGCGGTGAAGCTCCCGGAGCCGCTGGACGGGGTGGTCGTCTCCGCCGGCGGGCACCCGACCGACCGGGACCTGGTCCAGGCCCACAAGGCCCTCGAGGCGGTGGCCGGCGTCGTCCGGGACGGGGGCGTCGTCGTGTGGGTCGCGCGGTGCGGCGACGGGATCGGGAACCCGGAGCTGCTCGAGGGGTTCCGGCTGGGGTCGGTCGAGGCGATCGACCGTGAGCTCCGGCGAGACTTCCGGGTCGGGGTCCACTCCGCGCTCGCGCTGCTCCAGAAGACGCGGCGGCTGCGCGTGCTCGCGGTGACCGAGCTCGACGACGAGATCGTCCGCCTCGCCGGGATGACGAGGGTCGCCTCCCTCGACGAGGCGGCGGAGATCCTGCGGGAGGAGCTCGGAGAGGGGGCGCGGGTCGCCCTCGCCCCCTCCGGGGCCAGCCTGCTCTACCGGCTCGCCTCCCCGTCGTAGGCGGCGAGGGCCTGCCGGGCGGCCCGGAGCAGCGGGTCCGCCGAGATGCCCGCGCCGACCGCCCGCTTCATCCAGAGGTCCGGCGTGAGCTGCCCCTGCCGGGCGATCCGCTCGAACTCCTTCCCGAAGTCCTTCCCGTGGACCTTCTCCTTGAGCTGGAAGGCGATCAGCTCGCCGAGGGGGTAGTTCGGCAGGTAGAGGGGGTAGCTGATCATGTGGGAGTAGACGGCGAGCAGCTCGACGTCCTTCCGCCCGAAGACCGGCGCGTAGTGCCGGTTCCAGGTGTCGCGGGCGATGGCGAGCACCGCCTCCCGCAGCTCCGCCGGGGTCGCTTCCGGGTGGTCGTAGAGCCAGCGCCAGGTGCGGATGTCGACGAGGGCGACCCCCATGATCTCGTACGCGGACCAGAGCTTCTCGAGAACCAGCTCCCGCCGGGCCGCCTCGTCCGGTGCGCCGAGGCCGAGCACCTCCAGGTCCCGCTCCTGGCAGAGAAACGCGAACGCCTCGGTGCAGGCGTTGTTCGGCACGCTGCGCAGGAACCAGTGGTCGATCCCGTCGAGGGAGAAGACCTGCTCGATGTTGTGCCCGAGCTCGTGCATCGCGATGTTGAAGCCCTTGTAGTCGAACCCGTCCGGCCCGGCGTGGGTCCGCAGGTGGGCCTTCTGCCCGCGCATCTCCGCCGCCATCGCGTGGCCCGCCCCCCGGGCGGGGTCGACGACGATCCGCTCGGCGAGCCAGCGGGCCCGGTCCGGGGCGAAGCCGAGGCTCTCGAGGATGCGGGGCAGGTCCCGCTGGAAGGCGGCGACGTCGGGCCACCGCTCCCGGACCATCCGGTCGAGCTCCCGCTCGTCGAAGCGGGCCTGGGGCCGGAAGCCGGCGTACCACAGGTCGAACGGCTCGAGGTGTCGCCCGAGCCGCCGCTCGATCACGCGGGCGGTCTTCCGGACCTCGTCGGAGTCGAGCACCCGCTCGAAGAGCGCCTCGACCTGGTCCACCGGGATCTCGATGTCCCGCTCGAAGGTCCGGGCGAGGAAGGTCGGCGTCGACGGGGTGTACGGATCGACCGCCCGCTCGGCATGGAAGACGTCGAGGATCGTCGCGTAGCGCCGGTCCGGCTCCCGCGCCTGGACGTCCGCGGGGGCGTCCTTGCCGGGAGCGGCGTAGACCCGGTTGGCCACCGGGTCCCACCAGAGGTCCGGGTTGTCGACCACCGCCGCGGGGATCTCCTGGCGGACGATCCGCTCCATCACCGTCTCGAGGAGCCGCTGGCGTTCGAGACCGTCCTTCCCGAGGGCGTAGTTCGCCTTGATCTCGTCCCGGAGCCCCCAGTGGGAGATCAGCCGCTTCCCCTCGGGGAAGATCGGCTTCCCGTCCGGGCCGAGGAGCCGGTCGGCCCGGATCCAGTAGCCGTCGACGTACTCGGAGGCATGGGCCAGGGCGTCGGTGATCCGCTGGCCGACCTCCGGCGGCACCCGCTCGGCGTAGAGGTCCATCATCCGGGAGCGGGCCCAGGTCTCCCGGTCCCAGCCCGGTCCCTCGGCGAGGCGCTCCGCCAGCGTGTGGACCGGGTAGTTCAACCGGCAGAGATGGGCGACGCCGGTACGGAAGAAGTCCTCGAGGAGCGGCGACCAGAGGTCGATCCGCACGAGCCTGCGGTCGACCTCGAGGATCGGCCCGGTGTCCAGGTCGACCGGCGTGCGCAGCTCCCGGTCGATCTCGTGGAGGTGACCCCAGACCTTCTCGAGGGCCGCCTCGAGGCGGGCGAACGTCGCCCCGAGGTCCTTCTCGTCCGCCAGGAACTGCTCCCGGCAGAATGCCGCAAACGCTTCCTCGTCCCCGTCCGCCGGGCGCCAGAGGGCGGCGAGCTGGGCGACTCCCCGCTCGATCCGCGGCCGCTCCGCCTCCCCGTACCGGGCGACGAGCTCCGCGACGCAGGCGGTCCGCGCCCGTTCGGGGATTCCCGCCCCCGTCTCCGCACGGTCCATCGCGATCCCTCCCGAGAGCGCCAGCAGGAGACCGAGGGTTCCCGCCACGCCCTTCGCCATCGTCCGCATCGTGAAACCTCCCGTCGGCTCCCCGCATCCGGGGGAACAGGGCAAACTCTACCCCACCGGGGCCGGGCGCCGCCCCGGCCGCGAGGAAGATCGATGACCCAGGACCGGAAGCTGCAGGCCTCCCGGGGCGGTGTGAAGCCGTCGGTGCTCCTCTTCGTGCTCGTCGTGGCCGTCGTCGCCACGATCCTCTTCCTCGGCCGGGAGGAACCGACCACCGGCAAGGCGATCGGCCCCTGGGAGGCGGTGCGCCTCGACGGGAGCGTCGTCCAGACCTGGAGCGACGACGGGACTTACGTGGTCGACTTCTGGGGCACCTGGTGCCCGCCCTGCCTCCGGGAGCTGCCCGAGGTCGCGGCCCTCGCCCGGGAGTGGCGTCCCCGGGGCGTGCGCTTCCTCGCGGTGGAGGTCGGCGGCTCCACCCCGGCCCAGGTGGCGGCCTTCGCGCGCAACCCCCGTTACTCCGGCCTCGAGTTCGCCATCGGGAAAGACCTGGACGCCATCTTCCGCGGCCTCGGCCGGGACAGCATCCCCCAGACCCTGATCGTCCACGACGGGAAGATCGTCGAGCACTACACCGGCTACTCCCCCGGCCTCCCCGCCGCGATCCGCCGCCGCCTCGCCGAGCTGACCCGGCAGGACGCGGCCCCCGGCGGCGCCACCGACGAGGCCGCCTCCCCGGGATCTGCCGACGCCGCCTCCCGCTGACCCGCACGGCCCGGGCCGCGCCGAGTTGCGTTGACCGGTGCGATGACCTGGCCCGCCCTGCCCTTCCCGAGCGCTGGCCCGGCCTGCCTTCCCGAGCGCTGGCCCGGCCTGCCTTCCCGAGCGCTGGCCCGCCCCGCCGACTGCCGCCCGCCGCCCGGCCCGAGTCGAGTCGCGTGTGACCGGTTCGGTGACCTGGCCCGCCCTCCCGAGCGCCGGCCCGGCCCGCCGACTGCCGCAGGCTCCTCCGGAGCTCCTCGCGGACTACCGTGGCGCAGCTGTTGCGACCGCGTCGCGGTCGTTGCGGGCATGTATCCGCTGGTGCAAGCCCGCGTGGTTATGTGTCCGCTGGCGCAAGGAAATGCGCTTTTGCGTACGCAAACGCAAGGCAGGAAGCCGTGCAACCGCCGTTTCCTTGCGCCCGGGACCACTTGCTGCACCCGCCTTGCGCCAGCGGCCACTTGCCCGCACGGTCCTCCTCAGTTTCGCCCTCCGGGCGGTTCGCCTCGAGGGCGGACACGTGGGATCCGGCTCGATCCGGCGACCGTCCCGTGAGACCTCGCCCACTCCCACTCTCCCTTCGGCGGCGGTCCCCCCCAGGCCAGCCGGTCTCCCTTCCGGTAGAAGTAGATCTCGATGACCGCCGGGCATCCTCGCTCCAGCCTTCGCCGCAGGTCTTCGCCCCGGCGGTAGTCCGCCCACCGCCTCGCCGCGTCCT
>JAMOQA010000021.1 GCA_027064265.1 Acidobacteriota bacterium | reverse complement strand
AGGTCCAGTCCCTTGACCGGGACCCCCCGGCCGAGGAAGAGCGCCACCCGCCGGCCGGCGGTCCCCGGAGGGGCGCCGATGGCAGGCCCGGCGGGGGCCACCGGCACGGGCAGCGGGAGGATCCCCGGGGTGGTCCGGAGCCCGAGCCGCCCCGCGAGGTCGTCGGCGACCCGCGGAGAGACGGCCAGGAGCAGGTCGGTCGCGGGGGCGAGGGCCCGCTCGATCCGGGTCCAGAGGGGCGCGAGACGCCCGCCCGCCTCCCGGGAGAGGGAATGCCCGTGGAAGGTGTGAACCACGCGCGGCGCCGGACGGGCCAGGAGGGCGGCCAGGCGCCCGAGGACGCCCGCCTTGGCGGTGTGGGTGTGGACCACCGCCGGGGCGAGGCGCCGGATCGCGCGGGCGAGGGCGAGGAAGGCACGGAGGTCCCGGAGCGGGGAGGGTTCCCGGCACAGCCCGGGGACGACCCAGGCCGGGATCCGCCCGGGTGGAAGGGACCAGGGAACTTCCCCGGCCGCGGGCCGACCCGAGGCGAGGAGCGGCGCGAACCCCTCCCGGGAGAGCCCGTCGAGCCAGGCGAGGAGCGGTCGGGTCGGCCCCCCGACGACCAGGCGGGTGACCACGTGGAGGACCCGCGTGCCCCCCCGTCCCCTGTCGCCCTCGGTGTCCCGGGTCCCCGTGTCCATGCCGGCCAATCTGGCAGAGACCGGCCAGCCGGGCAAGGGCCTGTCGGCGAACGAACCAACGCGCACACCCGTGGACATTTCCGGCGCCGCTGGTGTAGACTGCGCGCGGGTCGCCCCCCCGGGGAACGCTCGCCCGGCGGCGGGGTTGCGCCCGGGGGCGGGGGACCTAGATTCTCTTGCGTGAACGGTCCCGGACGGTCCGGGGTCGTGGCGGCTCGTCCGGAACGGGGGAGCCGGAGGGGAGAGAGGCTGGTGCGGTCCGAGGAGCGGAACCCGGCGGAGGTCCCACCGGAAGGTCGGTACCGTCGGAACCCCCGCGTCGCCCGGCAGGTCCTGGGGGGCCGGGCGGTCGTCCTTCACTACGAGGGGGGGCGCATGGCCGGCTTCAACGAGACCGGCACGCGGGTCTGGGAACGCCTCGACGGGAATCGCACGATCGCGGAAATCATCGACGAACTGGCCCGGGAGGACGGGGTCCCGGTGAGCGAGGTCGCGCCGGCGGTGCGCGGCTTCGTCGCCGAGCTCCTCGCCCGGGACCTCGTCGTGGAGGCCGGCGGAGCCCCCGGCGGCCGGTGAGAGATGCCGCGGGACGGGCGGTCCCGCGGGGGACGGAGAGTCTCGGAGGAGACGCGATGATGACCAGCACGAGAACCCGGTTCGGAACCCTCGGCGGGGCGGCACGGCTCCTGTTCGCCCTGGCCCTGGCCTTCTGTCTCGCGGCGGTGGCACCGCTCACCTGGGCGACGGACACCGACTGCGACGGCAACGAGACCGACGGGGGCGGCTACAGCTGCACCCTCGATACCAGCGACCTCGACTACATCCCGGACATCTCGGGAACCGGGACGGGGATCTCCGCCTGGTATCCGAAGGGCTGCAGCGGCGACGATTGCTACACCCTCGTCGACATCACGGGCGGCGAGTCGTTCACCTGGTACGGCAACAGCTACACCTCCGTGTACGTGGGATCGAACGGCTACCTCAGCTTCGGGACGGGGTACACCCAGGAGGTCAGCATCCTCTCCATCCCGTCGACGAACGACCCGGACAACTCGATCTTCGTCTACGGGGACGACCTCGACCCGAGCTCCGGCGGCACCGTCTACTACCAGCAGACCACCTGCTCGTTCGACCTGGACGGCGACGGCAACAACGATGCCTGCCTCGTCGTGCAGTGGGACGCCGTCAAGTACTACGGCTCGGCCAACACCGTGACCGCCCAGGTCGCCCTCGACCTGGACATCGCGAAGGCCGTCATCGAGATCGAGGCGGAGAACGATCCCAGCGGAGGCGAGAAGCCCCAGCTCGTGGGGTCCGAGAACAGCGGCGGCACCGTCGGACTCTGGTACAAGAACGGCTCCGACGTCGACTCCCGGGCCGCGACCGCCGGCTACCAGTTCACGTTCTCGCCCGATCTCGACAGCCCGGCGGTCACCTCCACGACCCCGGCGGACGACGCCACCGACGTCTCCCTCTCCCAGGACGTGGTGATCAACTTCGACGAGGCGATGGACACGTCCACCGTCACGCTGACGGTGAAGTCCGGCACCGACCCCGGCAGCTGGTCGCCGACCTGGAGCAACGGCAACACGAAGGTCACCTACAGCCACGCGAACTTCGACGACGACGAGGACTACATCCTCCAGGTGACCGGCCGGGACGTGGGCGGCAACAGCCTGGCCGCCACGAACAACGGCGGCGGCGCCTGCGACGCCAACGCCTACTGCTGGAACTTCGGCACCGTCGACCGGACCGCGCCCGGCGACGTCTCGCTGATGACGACGACCTCGGCCGACCTCAAGGTCACCCTCCAGTGGACGAACCCCGCCGACGGCGACTTCGCCGGGGTCCTCGTCCTGCGCAAGCAGGGGGCGGCGGTCGACGCGAGCCCCACCGACGGCACGACCTACAGCGTCGGTGACACGATCGGCACCGGGAACACGGTGGTCTGCGTGACCAACGCGGCAGCCACCAGCTGCACCGACAACACGGTCAACAACGGCAACGTCTACTACTACAAGGCGTTCGCCTACGACTCCTCGAAGAACTACGCTTCCGGCGTCGCCGGCAAGGGGATGCCGCGCGCCGAGTCGACCTTCAAGTGGGCCTACACCACGTCGGCCTCGACGCTGGCCCCCTCCGGCACCGTTCCCGGGCACTACATCGTCTCCACCGGGAACGATCAGCGCCTCCACCGCTTGAACGAGGGCGACGGGCTGCGGAGCAACTGGTCCCCCATCCTCCTCGGCGGCGCGGTGCAGTCGCGACCGATGGTCGGCGACCTGGACGGCACCGGTGACTACACCGCCTACTTCACCTCCCAGAACGGGTACCTCTACCGGTACTCGCTCGCCGACAACACGAACTCGTCCGAGGGCTCGACCAACGTGATCAGCGACGCCGGCTGCTCGTCCGGCATCCTCCAGGCGGGGCCGGTGGTCATGCTCGACCGGTTCGACAACAACGGCGTCAGCGTCGACAACGCCGTCATCGTCGCGACCCGGTGCGGCACGACCGACAACAAGATCATGATGTACAGCCTGGACCTCGGCACGCTCTACGACAGCTACGACGGGGGCGACAACGGGCTCGGCATCTCCAACGCGACGGCGCGGATCCTCTACCTCGACAACCAGTCGAACAAGGTCTACGTCCCGGTCCGCGCGGACGACACCGACCAGAAGTCCCTCGTCGTGCTGGAGGTCGGCTCCCAGCTCGGCAACCCCGCCTTCTCCCCGTACGCCATCGTGACGGGCGCGGGTAACGTCGACGCCACGCCGATCGTCTTCCAGCACGGCTCGGACTACCTGGTCGTGTTCGGCAACACGGACGGCGACATCTACTGCTACAACGCCCTCGTCCTCGACGGCAGTTCGCTCCGCCAGCACGACAGCTACTCCGGTGGAGACGGTGCCGTGAAGGGCGTGGCCGTCAGTACCCAGATCCACGATCCCGCCACCGGTACGTACTACCACTGGGTGGTCTGGTCGACCGACACGAAGGTCCACGGGATCCGCCTCATCGGCAACGCCACCTTCGACACGAGTTCCTACTGGGAGAAGTCGATCGACGGCCCCTCGGTCCCGATCGTCCTCCGGTGGGTGGGTGGCACCGCGAACACCTACGCCTACGTCGGTTCGAGCGACGGTCACCTCTACGAGCTCGACTGCACCGACTCGGGCAGCACCAACCGTTCCTGGCTCGTGGAGTCCGGCACCACCGTCGGCGATCCCACCTTCGACTACAACGACGGTACGAACCAGGGCATCGTCGTCGGCACCACCGGCGGGATGATCCACTGGGTGAGCCTGGACTGAACGTGACGGGCCCGGCCTCCCTCTCCCGGGAGGCCGGGCCATGGAGAGAGCCATGATGAAGAGCAGGAATCCGATCCGTTCCCGGCTGGTCACCTGGACGGTGCTCGCCCTCGCGATCTCCCTCGTGCTGCCCGCGGCGTGGGCGAAGCACAGGAAGCACAAGAAGCGCCTGCCCCAGGAGCCCGACATCGTGACGGTCGTGGTGATGAACCAGGACCCGGGCCAGCTGCTCCACATGGGCAAGCGCCAGCTGAAGCGCCTTCGGAAGAGCGGCGATCTCTCGTTCGGCCCGTTCGACGGCCCCGAAACGGTGGACCTGTGGGTCGTCACGGTCTTCGACCGGCGCCAGCTCTCCGGTTCCTTCGACCAGGTGACCCGGTTCATCCTGCCGGATGGCCACGTGTACGAGACCCGGACCACCCCGGTCGAGCCCGGAGCCCTTCCCGGAACGACCGTCATGCGCCGGGAGCTGGCCGAGGTGCCGGTTCCCGTGGCATCCACCCCGCGCATGAAGCGCATCGCCCGGATGCTGCCCAGGGGAACGCTGCGCAAGAAGCAGAAGAAGAACGCTACCTTCACCAAGGTCCGGCTGCCGGTCTCCGGCACCTGGATCACCAAGCACAACCTCTACGGCACCTGGAAGGTGGAGGTGGAAACCTGGCAGGACGGCAAGCTCGTCTCCAGCAAGACGACCCGCTTCGTCGTCCGGAACCGCTGACCACCGAGCAAGGGGAGCGATCCATGGAGAAGA
>JAMOQA010000020.1 GCA_027064265.1 Acidobacteriota bacterium | reverse complement strand
GCCCGAGGAGGACACGCCGGGCTGGGACCTCTACATGGGGTACGGGCGGGTCAACGTCGCCGGCTCGATGGCCCTGGTCGACGGGCCGTGGATCGACCTCGACCGGCCCCACTACCTGTGCGCCGGGGACCTCACCGTGGCGGTCAAGGACCGGGACGACACGGGGGCGGTGACCGTCACGGTGACGACGACGGGGGGGGACGAGGAGACGGTCACGGCGGAGGCGCTGACCGCGAAGGGGTACCACGAGGGGACGATCCGGCTCGCCTGGGCGGGGAAGGACGGGCCGGTGACCCCGGGGGACGGGGTGCTCCAGGTGGCGGACGGGGACGACGTGACGGCGAGCTACGGGGGGATGGAATCGACGTCGTTCGTCTCGTGCCTGCGGAAGGCGTGCCGGCAGGAGCGGGCGCGGGTCCTGCTCACCGGGGACTGCGACGGGGACTGGACGGCGGATCCCGGCGAGCTGATCGGGATCGAGCTGCCGGTCGTCATGTTCGACACCTCCGAGCGGTTGCCCGTCGACCCGATCGAGATCGAGACGGACGACCCGAACGTGGACCTGCTGCAGCCCGCCGGGGGGTACACGCGCCTCGCCGGGTGGCGGAGCTTCCCGTACCTGGTCCTTCCCCGGACCGACGGGACGGACGATCCGCCCCTCGTCCGTGTCCACGAGGGGGCGCCGCGCAACGCGACGGTACGGTTCCGCATGCTGCCCCCCCACGGTCCGGGCTGGGAGAGTGACGAGAGCTGGTGCATCGCCAACGGCCACGACCCGGAGTTCACGATCCCGATCAACCGGGACCTCGGGGACGAGATCATCCGGTGGGACTTCGACGACGGAACGGCGCAGGGATTCACCCACGAGATGTCCCACGGCACCGGCGAGGTGTCCGAGTGCCCCGGGGGATGGCCTCCCTGGGTCGACCCGTGGGAGGGGCCGGTGTCCGACCGGTCCCACAGCGGCGCGTACGCGATGCGCGTCGGGGACGGCACGACCTACCCGGCCGCGTCCGACGGGGCCCTCGAGAGCCCGGCCTTCGATGTGCCGACGGGGGGCGCGGCGGTGACCTTCCGGCTGTGGGCCGACACCGAGTCGTTCTTCTTCTACGACTACGAGAGCTGGGGACGGGACGGGCTGACCGTCGAGGCGCGGCCCGCCGCGAGCAGCGGCAAGTGGTCCCCGCTGCGGGACGGCAGCTACAACGGGGACCAGGTCGACGGGGGCTGCGGGTTCTTCCCCGTTCCCTTCGGGACGGAAGAAGGGATCGAGATGTTCGACGGGGACGGGGACGGGACCGGCGCGGTCCTCGACACCTTCGACGTCGAGCAGTTCGTCTTCCTGGACCCGTTCGCCGGGCAGCGAGTCCGGGTCCGTTTCCGCTTCGGGTCGAACACCCGGGAGGACACGGAGGGGCAGGGCTTGTGGCTCGACACGATCGCCGTGCGGGAGGTGGTGGCGGACACCTGGCCCGGTTCGGCTCCGAAGAACCTGGAGGGTTCGGACGCGCGGTGTCCCGAGGGATACGAGCTGACGTGGGACCCGGTGCCGGGGTCGGACGGGTACAACGTGTACCGGTCTGGCGTCTCGTGCGAGGAGGCGCTGCGGAGCCGGGAGGTGTACGGGACCAGCGAGACGACGTCGTTCCTCGACGAGGACGCGGGTTCGACGTCGGACTTCTACTACGCGGTGGAGGGGCGGGAGCCGGGGACGGGCTGCCCGACGGAGCGGAGCTGCGTTTCCGGCCACTGCCCGTGCACGGTGCCGGGGGACCCGACGGGGCTGCTCATCGACAAGTCGGGAGACGACGTGAGGCTCTCCTGGGACGATCCCGGCGACCCGGGTCTCCGGTGGAACGTCTACCGGGACGCGAGCCCGGACCCGGCGGGGTGGGGAGCGCCGCACGCGACGGAGGTGACGGACGAGGATCCCGGAACGGGCGGGATCCAGTGGACGGACGCGGGGGCGGCGTCGGACGGGGAGACCTGGTTCTACCTGGTGACCGCCGTCGACGACTGCGGCGAGAGCCCCCTGCGGTGAGGACGACCGTCCGCAGGTCGCGTCAGGAGGAGCCTTCCTCGTCGACCGGCTCGACGAGGAGGGTCGCCCCGTCCACCGCGACGACCCGGACCTCCTGCCCCTCGACGAGACCCGGTCCCCGGACCCGCCAGTAGCCGTCGTCGATCCGGACCTTGGCGAAGCCGTCCTCCCCGACCTCCCGGACGCGGGCCGTGCGGCCGACGTAGCGGGCGGCGCGCCGGTTCAGGTCCTCGTCGTCGTCCCCTGCCCGGCGGCGGAGCGCGGCGATCGTGGCGCTCGCCGCCGAGGCGATCGCGAAGACGGCGCTTCCAGCCGGATTCTAGCGGAACCGACGGGGAGAGATGAAGCGCCCGCCACGAGCGACGGGACCGGGAGCGAGCCTGCCGGAAGGAGGGGGAGAAGTGGTGCCCAGGGGCGGAGTCGAACCACCGACACCGTGATTTTCAGTCACGTGCTCTACCAACTGAGCTACCTGGGCACCTCGTGGACGCGAGGAATGTAGAGAACGTTCGGCCCGCCGTCAAGTCGCGGCGGAGCCGTCAACGGGTTCCCGCCGGGACCTCCACCCCGAGGGCCAGGTAACCGACGAAGTGGTGGAAGTTCGAGGGGGCGGTGCAACCCAGCCCCTCGTCCCGGACCTCCCGGGGGACCCGGGGTTCCGCCTCGGTCAGGCTGGTCCCGTAGCGGAGGACACGGCCCACCGGGACCGGCAGGCCGAGCCGGGCCGCCGTCCTCCGGGTCAGCTCGAGGCCGAACGGGACGGAGAATCGCCCGCACCAGGGGATCCGGTAGCGCCGGACGTCCACCGGGTCGACCAGCGCCTCGAAGAGGCCCCGCAGTCTCTCCGCGGCGAGGGGGCCCGAGAGGTACCGCTCGGCCAGGTCCCGGTCCCGGGCCGCCGCCCGTTCGTGGGCCGCGGCGTCCTCGCCGAACGGGGCGTGGTCGAAGTCCGGGCCGTAGTGGACCGCGTCCGACGAGATCACGATCGCCACGTCCTTCCCGAGGACCCAGCCGTGCCGGTGGATCGTCTCCGCGAGGGCGTCCGCCAGGTGGTCCGCGAGCTCCTCGAGGCGGTCCCAGGTGACGTACGGGACCAGGACCGGGACGATCGTGACGTCGTTCCCGCCGTACCACTGGAGGAACGGCACGATCGCCTCGAGGGAGTGTTCCCGGTCGTGCATGCCGTCGTCGACGACGACGTCGTCCTCGGGGAGGGCGGCCAGCAGCTCCTCCCGGAGGGGATCGACCCGGACCGGCCCGAGAGGGGCGTGCCAGGCGACGTACCGGTCGAAGACCAGCTTCCCCTCGAGGTTCCAGAGCCTCGCCGCGTGGAAGACGCCGATCATCAGCACCCGGGGGGCGCGGATCCCGGCGATCGCGTGGAGGTAGACGTGCCCGGCGTAGAGGTGGTCGTCGTGGGGGCAGACCGCCGCCACGAAGGGCCCCGCGGGGGGAAGCGTCTCGCTCCCGAACTCCTCCCGGGCGAGGACCGGGAAGAGGCCCTCCGCCTGGCGCCGCGACCGGACGAACCCGACCCCGTCGCGCAGCCCCCGCAGCAGGTCCCCCTCGGAGGGGATCGCCATCCCGTCCCGGATCTCCTGCCGCGACGGCGGTGCGGGGCCATTCGCGAGGACCGGCACTGCGATGGTGGCGAGGACGGCGAAGATGCCCGGAAGCGTGTGCATGCGCATCTCGATCACCTCCCGTCCGCGGGGCGGCGCCCCGCGAACCGCAGCACGAGAAAGAGGGCCCCGGCCCCGGCGAGAAGGCCGAGCCAGGGAGGGATGCCGAAACCGACCGCGAGGTCGCCGACCAGCAGGGAGACCCCGGCGACCAGGAGGGCGTAGGGCATCTGGGTGCGCACGTGGTCCACGTGGTCGCAGGCGGCGGCCATCGAGGACATCACCGTCGTGTCCGAGAGGGGGGAGCAGTGGTCGCCGAACACCGCCCCGGTCAGGACCGAACCGGTGGTGGCGACGAGGAGCCGCAGGGCGTCCGGCTCCGCCCAGCCGGCGAGGGTCGCCAGCCGGTCCGCCAGCGGCAGGGCCACCGGGACCAGGACGGCCATCGTCGACCAGGACGAACCGGTGGCGAAGGAGATCCCGGCGGCGAGGAGGAAGACCGCGGCGGGCACCAGCCGGGCCGGCAGCCAGCCGCCGACGAGCCCGACGGCGGCCTCGGCGGTGCCCAGGTCCGCGCAGGCGCCGCCGATCATCCAGGCGAGGACCAGGATGACGACGGCGAGGAGCATCGCCCGCATCCCCTCGAGGAACGCCTCGACCGTCTCCGCGAGGCCGAGCCGGCGGAGGGCGAGGGCGGCGAGGGCGGCGAGGGCGACCCCGGCCGCCGAGCCGTAGAGCAGGGCGTCGTACGAGGACGACGCCCCGAGCACCGCCCCGAGGTGACGCACCGAGCCGAGGACCCGGAGCGCCGGCAGGGTGCCGGCCGCATCCCCGCTGGCCGCCAGGGCGGCCCGCCCGGTGGCCCACAGGGCCGCGAAGGTGACCGTCACCACCGCCAGGATCGGCAGGGCGGCGAGGAGGAGCGCGGCGGCGGGAGGGGCCGGCTCCCGCCCCTCGAGCCGATCGGTGCGGGCGAGGGGCGTCGAACCGGGGCGGAGGACCTCTCCCCGGGCCGCCCGGCGCTCGGCGGTGGCCATCGGCCCCAGGTCCCGCCCGAGGACCGCGACGAGGCCGACGAAGGCGAGCATCAGCCAG
>JAMOQA010000019.1 GCA_027064265.1 Acidobacteriota bacterium | reverse complement strand
CCCACCGCGCGAAGCGCGGCCATGATGGTCGCCCTGCGGGCGACACGGGCGCAGCACGCTGCGCCCCTACACCCCACGATGAATGCGGAAGGTCAGGCCTGGCCGGCCCGGCGATCGTCCTCCGCGGAAACGTCGGCGGCGGCCGCGGCTTCCTTCCGCTCGCGGCTCGCCTGCCGGCGCCGTTCCTCGGCCTTCCGGTAGTAGCCCTTCCGGTAGTGGTAGTACCGGTAGTAGCTGCCGGACCGCTCCTCGGCGACCTCGCCGTTCAGCACGCACCCGAGCATCCGGGCCTGGACCTTGCCGAGCAGCTCCCGGGCCTGGCGCACCGCGTCCTTCGGCGTCTGGAGGGCCCGGGCGACCAGGATCGCCCCGTCCACGGCCGGCACCAGGTTGAACGCGTCGGCGAATACCAGCACCGGTGGCGTGTCGACGACGACGAAGTCGAAGCCGTGCTCCTCCCGCAGTACCCCGAAGATCTCCCGCATCCGGTCCGGGTGCAGGAGCGTCGCCGGGTCCGGCGGGCACGGCCCTCCCGGCACCAGGGAGAGGTGCGGGTACGGCGTCTGGAAGATCACCTGGTCGAGGGGCAGCGTCCCGGCGATGACGTTGGTGATCCCGCGGTCCTTCGGCGCCTTGAAGACCCGGTGGAGCCGCGGGTGCCTGAGGTCGCAGTCGACCAGGACCACCTTCTGCCCGAAGGCGGCGAGGGTACGGGCCAGGTTGGAGGAGATCGTCGACTTCCCCTCGCCGGGGAGCGCCGACGTCACCAGCAGGGTCCGCGGCGGGTCGCCCGGCTGGCTGAGCAGCAGCGCGGAGCGGATCGCCCGGAACGCCTCCTCGGCGTCGTGGTTCCGCGCCGCCATCACCGGCGTCGTCGTCGACTTCTTCTTCGCGGAGAAGACCAGGCGCGGCCGGCTCACCTCGACCCGCGGGATGCTGCCGAGCAGCGGCAGGCCGGAGATCTCGGAGAGCTGGTTCGGGTTGCGGATCTTGTTGTCCAGGGCCTCGGCGAGGAACGCCGCCGCCACTCCCAGGAAGAGCCCGAACGCGAGCCCGAGGGCCAGGTTCAGCTTCACCCGGGGCACCGCCGGCTGCTCCGGCGGGCGGGCCGTGTCGACGATCTTCACCTGGCGCTGGAGGACGTCCTGCAGGTCCGCGGAGAGGGCGACCTCCTCGCGCCGGGCGAGCAGCCGGTCGAGCACCGCCTTCTTCTGCTGGTACTCCTGCCGCAGCTTCTCGAACGTTCCCGCCCGCTGCTGCATGTCGGCGGTGCGCTGGACCTCCTCGTCGAGGAGGGTCTGCAGGTGGCCGACGTTCTCCTCCGCGAGCCGGAGGTCCGCCCGGGCGGTCTCGAGGGCCTCCCGGTAGAGGGACCGGATCTCGCGGTCCATGTTGTCCTCGGTCTCGCGGATCGCCGCCTGCAGCTCCCTGAGGCGCGGCCAGCCGGGCCCGACCCGGCCCTCGAGCTCCGCGAGCTCCCGGTGCATCTCGGCCAGGTCCTCCCGGTACTTCAGGATCTGCGGGTTGTCCCGCACCTCGGGGATCGAGAGGGGCGCCGCCGACTCGTAGGCCCGCAGCCTCGCCCGCGCCTTCGCCAGCTTCGCCTTGGCGTCGGTGAGCATCGCGTCGAGCTTCTCGAGACGCGACTTCCCCATCTCGGCACCGCTGGCCGGGAGCACGGTGCGGAGCTCCTTGCGGACCTTCGCCAGCTTCCGCTCGAGGTCCAGCACCTCGGCCTGGGCCTCCTCGATCGCCCGGGAGAGGAAGTCCGAGGCTCCCTTCCGCGCCCCGACACCCGCCTCGACGAAGAAGTCCCGGTAGGCTTCGATCACGGCGTTGACCACGTCGGCCGCCACCTCCGGCGACGGGTGTCGGAACGAGACCTTGACGACGTTCGAGTACTCGAGCTGCTCGACCTTGACTCGCTCCCGCAGCCACTTCGCCAGCGCCCGGTCGTCCGGCGGCTCGCGGTCGGGGTCGCCGTCGTCCGCGAGGGAGGCGAGCAGCTCCTCCCGCACCCCGTGGTAGTCGAGGGCCCGGCGCAGGATCGCCGGATCCTTGATCAGCAGGTACTGGGTCTGGTAGAAGCGCTGGATCTCGAACTCGTTCCAGACCGTGGGGACCACGTCCTCGGTGTTGAGGACCTTCGGGGTGGCCCGCTCGATCAGGACCCGGGCCGAGGCCTCGTAGAGGGGCGTACGCAGGAACGTGACGAGGCCCGTCAGCAGGAACACCTCGGCGGCGATGGCGATCACCAGCCAGCGACGCTGCCACAGGAGCCGCTGCACCGCGGCCAGGTTCCACTCCGCCGCCCGTTCCACGCCGCTTCCCGGCCTCTTCTCGTCCATCGGCACTCCCTCCCGGCTCGGTTGCCGGCCCGCGG
Organism: Acidobacteriota bacterium; assembly: GCA_027064265.1. Lineage (GTDB taxonomy): Bacteria > Acidobacteriota > Polarisedimenticolia > J045 > J045 > JAMOQA01. The sequence continues at coordinate 2,380 of JAMOQA010000019.1, read as the reverse complement.
GCGCACGAACCCCACGTTGTTGCGGAAGATAACGCACGGAGCCGTCCCCGGGCAACGGCCGCCGAACCCGGGCCGGCGCCCGCGAACGGGAGGGAACGTCAGCGGAGCGCTTCCTTGACCCGGTCGGCCCCGGCCCGGGGCGCCACGAGGACCCCGTGGGGACCGGCCACGACCAGCAGTTCCTCCCCCTCCCGGGACGGGAGCACCACCGCCCGGTCTCCCACCGGCCCGCCGCCCGTGACGTCGACGACGACCCCCGGGCCCCCGCCCCGGGCGGGAAGCACCCGTGCCGGGCCCGCGTCGCCGGCATCGATCAGCCGGAGCACCGTCTCCCAGCTCCCGACGTCGTCCCAGCCGGCGTCGAGAGGGACCGCCACCACGTCGTCCGCCCGCTCGAGGAGGGCCACGTCGATCGGCAGCCGGGCCATCCCCTCCCAGGCGTCCCGGTCCCCGCGGGTCGCCCAGGCCTCCACCGGGCCGGCGATCTCCGGCGCGTGCCGGGCGAGGGCGCGCCAGAACGCGTCGGCCCGCCAGACGAACATCCCCGCGTTCCAGGCGAACCGCCCGGTGGCGAGGAACCGCTCCGCCGTCGCCCGGTCGGGCTTCTCGGTGAAGCGCAGGACCCGCCGCGCCGGTCCGCCCCCCGGGAGCGGATCGCCCAGCTCGATCCAGCCGAACCGGGTCGCCGGCTCCGTCGGCCGGATCGCCAGGAGCGCCAGGTGCCCCTCCGCGGCGGCGGCGGCCGCCGCGGCGAGCGCCTCCCGGAACGCCGCCTCGTCGGCGACCCGGTGGTCGGCCGGGAAGACCCCGACGACACCGGCCGGGTCCTCCTCGAGGGCCCGGCGCATCGCGAGGGCCACCGCCCCGGCGGTGTCCCGTGGCGACGGTTCTTCCCGCAGGTCGCCGGGGCCGAGCGCGGGCTCCGCCCCGACGAGCCGCCGGCCCACGGTCGCGTCCGCCTGGAGCAGCACCCGGCCGGCCAGGGGGCCGACCCTGTCCAGGGTCGCGCGGAGCAGGGTGCGCCCTCCTCCCCCGAGGGGAAGGAGGGGTTTCGGAAGCCGCGGCCCGGTCCAGGGCCACAGGCGGAGTCCCCCGCCGCCGGCCAGGATCACCGCGCGGGCGAGGGGACGGGCCATCGGTCAGGCGTGCTCCCGGCGGTACCAGGCGACGGTGCGCTCGAGCCCCTCGTCGAGGGTGACCACCGGCTCGTAGCCGAGGAGCCGCCGCGCCTTCCCGATGTCCGCGAGGGAGTGGCGGATGTCGCCCGGGCGCGGGTCCCCGTGGACCGGCGCGATCTCCCGACCGGTGATCCGGCCGAGGCGCTCGACCAGGTCGAGGAGGGAGATCCGTTCCCCGCAGGCGATGTTGTACGCCTCGCCGCAGGCCTCCTCCGGCGCCTCCGCGGCCAGCAGGTTCGCCCGGACGACGTTCTCGATGTAGGTGAAGTCCCGGGTCTGCCCGCCGTCGCCGTAGATCGTCGGGGCCCTGCCGGCGAGCAGGGCGGCGGTGAACTTCGGGATCACCGCCGAGTACTCGGACGACGGATCCTGGCGGGGGCCGAAGACGTTGAAGTAGCGCAGGGCCACGGTGCCGAGGCCGTAGAGCCGGTGGAAGAGCCGGCAGTAGGTCTCGGCCGCCAGCTTGTCGAGCCCGTAGGGGGAGATCGGGTCGGGACACATCGTCTCGACCTTGGGGAGCGTCGGCGACTCGCCGTAGAGGGACGAGGAACTGGCCGCGACGAACCGCTTCACCCCCAGGTCCCGGGCGGCGAGGAGCAGGTTCAGCGTGCCGTCGACGTTCACCCCGTGGGAGGTCAGCGGGTCGGCCACCGAGCGGGCGACCGAGGGGATCGCCGCCTGGTGGAGCACCACGTCGCATCCCTCGACCGCGCGCCGCACGGTCTCCGGGTCGCGGATGTCCCCCTCGAGCAGCTCGTAGTGTCCTCCGCCCTCGGCGGCCCAGCTCTCCGCCTCGGCCAGGTTCTCCCGCCGGCCGGTGGCGAAGTTGTCGATCACCCGGACGTCGTCTCCCCGCCGGAGCAGGGCCTCGACCAGGTTCGAGCCGATGAAACCACCGCCGCCCGTCACCAGGACCTTCACGCCGCTCTCCTCCCGCCCTTCCCGGGCCTCAGCGCCCGACCGCCACGTAGCGGAAACCGCGGGCCGCCATGTCCTCCGGCTCGTACACGTTCCGCAGGTCGACGATCAGCGGCCGGGTGAGCAGGCCCTTCAGGCGCTCGAGGTCGAGGTTGCGGAACTGGTTCCACTCCGTGGCGATCACCAGCACGTCCGCTCCCTCGGCCGCGTCGTACTCGCTCTCGCAGCACTCACCGGCGTAGCCCGCCGCCCGGGCGGTCTCCATCGCCGCCGGGTCGAAGGCG
>JAMOQA010000018.1 GCA_027064265.1 Acidobacteriota bacterium | reverse complement strand
GCCTCGAGCCCGCCGACATCGACTACGTCAACGCCCACGGGACCTCGACGCCCCACGGCGACCCCTCGGAGGCGGAGGCGATGGCCCGCGTGTTCGGCGAGCGCCAGCCGCTGATCACCTCGACGAAGTCCCAGACGGGCCACGCGATCGGCGCCGCCGGCAGCCTCGAGGTGATCTACACCGTCCTGATGATGCGGGGCGGATTCATCGCCCCCTCGCTGAACGTGAACGACGAGAACCTCGATCCTTCCTGCGCCCACCTCCGCATCGTCCGGGAACGGGCCGTCGAGGCCGACCTGCGAACGGCGCTCTCGAACAGCTTCGGGTTCGGCGGAACCAACGCCACCCTGGTCCTCCGGCGCTGGGAGGACGCCGCCCGGTGACCGCGGGCGGACCGGGTCCCGGGATGGACGCGCCCGGCCTGCGCCGGGGCGGGATCCGCTGGTTCGCCGAGACGATCGGGATCGGGATCGCCGCGGCGATGATTCTCCACGTGGCCGCGAGCCGCCCGGCGCTCGGGATCCTGGCGGGCCTCGCCTGGACGCTGGCCTTCCTGCCCGCGGTGATGCCGCGGTGGCGGGACCCGTTCGTCGCCGGGCTGACGTGCGCCTTCGTCTTCGGCTGGGCGGCGCACCTTCCGCTGGCCAGGTACGGCTGGTACGTCCTGTTGCTCCTCCCTCCCCTGCTCTGTGTTCACTTCGCCGCGACGCCACTCCTGGCGCGGGCCCTGGCCGCCACGCGCCGGTTTCCCCCCTGGCTCGCCCTCGCCCTCGCGATCCCGGCGGGGGAGTGGACCCGGCCGCACCTCGGGCTCGGCAACTACGACATGTACGAGGTCGGCGTGATGCTCTGGGACTGGCCGCGGCTCGTGCAGGCGGCCGACCTCGTGGGCTCCCGGGGGCTCTCGTTCTTCGCGGCCCTCGCCTGGAGCGTGCTCCTCGTCGCGGTCCTCGGCGGGATCGGGGGGGACCGGCGGGGACTGCGGACCGGGGCGGTACTGGCCTCCCTCGCCTGGGTGCTCCTCCTCGGGTACGGCCTCGTCCGCCTGCCGACCGACCCGGACGCCGCCTACGAACCGGGCCCCCGGGTGGCGATCGTCCAGCCCTCGGAAGACCACTCCCGGGAGCGGACCCCGTACGTGCTCCAGGTGGAGCAGCGGATGACCGCCCGCTACGTCGAACCCGGCTCGGTCGACCTGGTCGTCTGGCCGGAGAACGCGGTCCTCGCGCCGCTGACCCGCAACGACGCCTACCGGGAGACCGTCGCCTGGGTGGCGCGGAAGGTCGGGGCCCCGGTGCTCCTCGGGGTCCAGGAGTTCGGTCCGGACGGGCGCCGCCCGACGAACACCGCCCTCCTGGTCGACGGCGAGGGGAAGATTCTCGGCCGCTCCGACAAGGTCGTCCTCTTCCCGTTCACCGAGCGACGGCCCTTCGCCGGCCTGCGGGAACGGATCCCGCCGCTGGACCGCTTCCTCACCCGCCTCACGGTCAAGGCCTGGCACGAGGCGCCCGACGGCTGGAGCCCGGGCCGTCCCCAGGTGATCCGCTGGACCTCGCCCGGGGGGGCCGACTGGTCGTTCTGGACGCCGATCTGCTACGAGAGCTGCTACCCCTCCCTCGCCCGTTCGGCGCGCCGGGACGGGGCCCGGATGCTGGTCGGCCTCGCCAGCGAGGGCTGGCTCGGCCCGGCGGTCACCTGGTACATGCTGGGCACGACGGTGCTGCGGGCGGTGGAGAACCGGGTCGGCCTGGTCCGGTGCGCGAACACCGGCGTCTCGGCGATCGTCCTCCCGGACGGCCGGGTCGACGCGATCCTGCGCGGGCTCGAGCACGGGCGGCCGGTCCTCGAGAAGGGCGTCCTCGTCGGCCGGACCCTGCTTTCCCGCGAGGGGCCGACCCTGTACGCCCGGATCGGCGGTCTCCTGGACCCGGCCTGGTTCATCGTTGTCGTGCTCCTGGCCGCCGCCGGCCGGTTCCTGTCCCGTCGGCAGGGGGACGGTTTCCCGTGAGTGTCCCGATGCAATCCTCTCCCGGGACCGGCGACCGGGCGACCCGGCTCGGGATCGTGCGACGCCTCGCGCGCGCCTCCCGCAGCAGCTTTCTGTACGCCTTCGCGGTCCTGCCCCGGGCCCGGCGGGAGGCGATCCTCGCGGTCTACGCCTTCTGCCACCAGGTGGACGACGCCGTGGACGAGGCGCCCGACGTGGCGACGGCCCGCGAGCGCCTCGCCGCCTGGCGCGAGGACCTGCACCGTGCGTTCCGCGGAGAGCCAGCCGGCCCGGTGGCGACCGAGGCGGCCCATGCCGCGGAGCGGTTCGGCATTCCCCGGGGCCTGTTCGACCAGGTGGTCGACGGGGTGGCGATGGACCTCGCGCCCCGGCGCTACCGGACGATGGACGAGCTGCTCGGCTACTGCGACCTGGTGGCCGGCGCGGTGGGACGGATCTCGGTCCGGATCTTCGGACGGGCCGACGAGGAGGCCGACCGGTACGCCGGCGACCTGGGCGCGGCCCTCCAGCTGACGAACATCCTGCGGGACATCGGCCCGGACGCCAGGCGGGGACGGTTCTACCTGCCCCTCGACGAGATGGAACGGTTCGGCCTCACCGAGGCCCAGGTCACCGGGGGCGCGCCGGAGCGGCTGCCCTTCCTTCACCTTCTCGCCGGCCGGGCCCGGGAGTACTACCGGAGTGCCGCCCCGGTCGGGAGGAAACGGCTGCGGGAGTTCTACGCCGCGGAGATCATGGGCCGGATCTACCGGGACCTGCTGGAGCGGGTCGTCCGCGCCGGCTTTCCCCTCGAGGGACCGGTGCCCCGGGTCGGACGGGGCCGGAAGCTGCTGGTGGCCCTCGGCGTCGTCGGGCAACGCCTTCTCTCCTCCTTCCACCGGGCTCCCCCTCCGTAGTACCATCGCCTGCTCCCCGGGGCCCCGCCCGGGAGCAGGAGGCGTCGCCCATGGCTCGTTGCCCGGAGTGCGGTGGCAGTCTCGGCCCGGCCTGGCTCTTCCGGGTCCGCTCCGGGGGCACCGTTCGGTGCCGGTGGTGCCGGGCGGCGGTGGCCGTTCGCCGGGGGTTCTCCATCGCCCGGGACGTCGGCGTCATCCTCGTGGGCGCCAGTGGAACGACCTGGTTCCTGCTCCGCTGGATGGACCGGGGCCGGGATGTCGACCTGCTGGCGGCGGGTCTCGTGCCCCTCCTCGCCGTCGGGGCGGGCTGGATCGCCGAGTTCCTCGCCCCCCTGGTCACGGTGGAACCCCGGGATCTCCCCCACTGGGCCCGCCAGCCTCGCCCGGCACGCGACGACGCCGTTCCGGGAAAGCCGCCGGACCGGGACTCCCGCCGCTCGGTCGTCGGCTGAACAGCGCATCCCGGAGGACACGATGAACCGCCATCCCGCCGTCTACGGGCTCGGACGCACGTACGCCGCCCACGCGGCCGAGATGGGCGCGGCTCCCGAGCCGGTGGTCTTCGTCATGCCCTGGACGGCCCTCGTGCCGGGCGGCGGAGAGATCCCCTGGCCGGCGGGGAGCGAGCTCGTCCACCACGAGGTCGAGCTGGTCCTCCACCTGGGAGAGGGCGGCCGCAACCTGGACCGGGCGGCCGCGGAGGCCGCGATCGCCGAGGTGACGGTCGGGGTCGACCTGACGGCCCGGGACGTGCAGGCCCGGGCCAGGGAGAAGGGACACCCCTGGGCCCGGGCCAAGGGATTCCCCGGGGCCTGCCCCCTGGGTCCGCCGGTCCCGGCCGGGCCGTTCCGGGGGCGGTGGGGCGAGATCGACCTGCGGCTCGAGATCGACGGGACCGTCCGGCAGCGGGGCCGGGTGGCGGAGATGCGGCCGGATCCCCCGGGGATCGTCGCCCTGCTCTCCCGCTGGTTCGAGCTGCTCCCCGGGGACGTGGTCTTCACCGGGACGCCCGCCGGCGTCGGGCCCGTCCGCCCCGGCGAGCGGCTCGTCGCCTCGTCCCGGGCCCTCGGGGTGCGGCTGGAGTGCAGCCTCCTCCCGCCGGCGCCGTGACATCCGGCCCGGCGTGGGGTACCTTCTCCCCCGCCCGAACGGGACCGCGCGGAAGGGTGGCCGAGTGGTTGAAGGCGGCGGTCTCGAAAACCGCTGTGCGGGCAACCGCACCGTGGGTTCGAATCCCACCCCTTCCGCCAGCTTCTCTCCCGCCCCGAGACTCCCGATGCCTCCCGACGAACGCCTCCCGAAGAGCCGGCCCCTCACGATCTTCGACCTGCTGACCGCCTACCACCGGAGCCTCGAGAACATGAAGGCCTGGCTCGACGAGGCCGGGCTCGACCCCCTCGAGCGGGCCGCGATCGCCGACGCGTGGCAGGAGGAGATGGTCGCCTGGTTCCGGGAGCACGGGTACTGTTTCGTCTGTCACCGGCCCCTCGCCCGGTGCCGGTGTGGAGCGGACGGTCCATCCGTCCACTGACGGCTCCCCCGGCTCAGGACGCGGTGAGCGGCACCGGGCGGAACCCGTAGCGGCGCAGCTCCTCGAGCACCTCCTCCCGGCCCGGGACCTCTCCCGGGGCGTCCTTCCAGAGGTCCTCCCAGCGGACGCACCGCTCGAGCTTCCGCTTCCGCAGGCGGCTCCCCGCCGGCAGGGTGGCCGCCACGTCCTCGCACAGGTCGGGCCAGGCCGCCGGCGGCGGGCCCTGGTTCCGCCGGTCCACCAGGACCTTTCCGCCGAGGGAAACGGTCCACGAGATCGCGGGCCGGGCCCGGCCGCGCCGGTCCTCCCGGACCCGGAGGAGCAGTTCCAGGCCTTCCCG
>JAMOQA010000017.1 GCA_027064265.1 Acidobacteriota bacterium | reverse complement strand
CCCGCGGTTCGAGGCCGACGAGCTGGAGCGGGAACGGAACGTGATCCTCGAGGAGATCCGGATGGTCCAGGACTCCCCCGAGGACCGGGTCTTCGACCTGTTCACCGAGTCGTTCTGGCCGGGGCACCCCCTCGGGCGGCCGATCCAGGGGACGATCGAGACCGTCTCCGGGATGAGCCGGGAGACGGTCCGGCGCTGGTTCCGCAAGGCCTACGTTCCGCCGAACATCGTGGTCTCCGCCGCCGGCCACCTGGCCGCCGCCGCGCGCCGCCGGATCCGGGAGGCGTTCGCCGACCTGCCGGGCGGAAAGCCGGCGCGCACCGGCAGGCCGCCGCGGTGGCGGCCGGGAATCGTGCGGGAGCGCCGCAAGGAACTCGAGCAGGTCCACCTGCTGCTCGGCGTGCCCGCCCTGCCGGCGGGGCACGACGAGCGGTACGTGCTCCACGTGCTCAACACGATCCTCGGGGGGAGCATCTCGTCACGGCTCTTCCACCGGATCCGGGAGGAGCGGGGCCTCGCCTACGCGGTCAGCAGCCAGGTGCACACCTACACCGGGGCCGGGCTGCTCTCGGTCTACGTGGGGACGGCCCCCCGCAACGCGGGGGAGGTGGTCCGGCTGGCCCTCGCGGAACTCTCGGACCTGGCGAACCGGGCCCCGAGCGACGAGGAGGTCGACGTGGCCCGGGATCACCTCAAGGGGAACCTCCTCCTCGCCCTCGAGTCGACCTCGAGCCGGATGACCCGGGCGGCCCGGGAGGAGATGATCTACGGGCGCTCGATCGGCCTGGACGAGCTGACGCGGAAGATCGACGCGGTCACCCCGGAGAGGGTGCGGGACCTGGCGGGCCGCCTCTTCACCGGCGTGCGGGCCGGGCTGGCCGCGGTGGGGGAGACCTCCCGCCTGCGGATCCGGCCGGAACAGCTGGATCTCTGAGGGGAGGAGGGAAACGTGCGGGTGCGGCTCGAGGTGGAGGTGCTGCCCCACGGGAAGGGGCTGCCGCTGCCGGCCTACGCGACGGAGGGCTCCGCGGGCCTCGACCTGCGGGCGGCGGTCGAGGAGCCGCTCGTCATCGAGCCCGGGGACCGGGTGCTCGTCCCGACCGGGCTCCGGGTGGCGATCCCCCCGGGGTACGAGGGCCAGGTCCGGGCCCGCAGCGGGATCGCCCTCCGGCACGGCATCGGGCTGCCGAACGCGCCGGGGACGATCGACAGCGACTACCGGGGGGAGCTGAAGGTCCTGCTGACCAACTGGGGCCGGGAGCCGTTCACGATCCGGCGCGGCGACCGGGTCGCCCAGCTGGTGATCGCCCCGGTCGCCCGGGCCGAGGTCGTCGCCGTCGAGGCGCTGGACGAGACCGCCCGCCGGGACGGCGGGTTCGGGCACACGGGCATCGACTGATGATCGAGATCCGCGTCCTGGGCTCCGGCTCCCGGGGGAACGCCACCCTGTTCCGGGTGAACGGGACCGGGATCCTGGTGGACGCGGGCCTCTCGGCCCGACAGGTGCTGCGCCGCCTCGACGAGGTCGGCCAGGACCCCCGGGGAATCGAGGCGATCGTCCTGACCCACGAGCACCGGGACCACGTCGGCGGGGTGCGGGTGCTGGCCCGGCGGCTCGGGATCCCGGTGCTGGGGAACGCGCGCACCCTCGCTGCCGCGGCGGAACTCCTCGGGGACGAGACCGGGACGATCGCCTTCGAGACGGGCCGGCCGTTCCAGGCGGGGCCGTTCGCGGCCCTCGCGTTCCCGGTGCCCCACGATGCCGCCGAGCCGGTCGGGTTCCTCCTCTCGGCGCGCGGCGTGACGGTGGGGTACGCGACCGACCTCGGGTACGTCACGCGCCTGGTCGCCGAGCGCCTCGCGGCCTGCCGGGCCCTGGTGTTCGAAGCGAACCACGACCCGGACCTGCTGATGGAAGGGCCGTACCCCTGGCCGACCAAGCAGCGGGTCGCGTCCCGGGTGGGGCACCTGAGCAACGGGGAGGCGGCGGAGGCCCTCGCCCGCTTCCTCCCGCGGGGCCTCGCCGGCCTCGTGCTCGCCCACCTCTCCGAGACGAACAACCGCCCCGACCTCGCCGCCGGCGCCGTCCGGAGCGCCCTCGAGCGGGCGGGGAAGGGAACGATCCCGGTGATCCCGGCAAGCCAGCACGCCCCCGCCCCCCCGGTGGTGGCGCGCTGATCCCGGGTGCCGGGAGGGAGCCGACCGCGATGATCGAGCGATACACCCGGCCGAGGATGGGAGCCCTCTTCACCGACCAGGCGCGCCTCGAGCGGTGGCTGCAGGTCGAGCTGGCCGTGCTCGAGGTGCTCGCCGAGCGGGGCGAGGTGCCGAAGAAGGCGCTGCGGACGATCCGGAAGCGCGCGGCCGTCGACGTGGAGCGGGCGAAGGAGATCGAGGAGACCGTCCACCACGACGTGATCGCGTTCCTGACGGCGGTGGCCGAGAAGGTGGGGCCCGACTCCCGCTTCATCCACATCGGGCTGACGTCGTCCGACGTTCTCGACACCGCCCTCGCCCTCCAGCTCGTCGAGGCGACCGACCTGCTCCTCGAGGACCTGGACGGGTTCCTCGAGGTGCTGCGCGAGCAGGCCCGGCGGTGGGCGAAGACCCCGATGATCGGCCGCACCCACGGGATCCACGCGGAGCCGATCACCTTCGGGCTGAAGATCGCCGGCTGGTACGCCGAGATGAAGCGGAACCGGGAGCGGCTGGTCCGGGCCCGGGAGACCGTCCGGGTCGGGAAGCTCTCCGGGGCCGTCGGCACCGGCGCGCACATCCCGCCGGTGGTGGAGCGGGAGGTGCTGAAACGACTCGGCCTGCGCCCGGAGACCGTGGCGACCCAGGTCGTGCCCCGGGACCGGCACGCCGAGATGCTGACCGCCCTCGCGCTCCTCGCGGCCGGTCTCGAGCGGATCGCGGTGGAGATCCGCCACCTGCAGCGCACCGAGGTCCGCGAGGTGGAGGAGCCGTTCCGCAAGGGCCAGAAGGGCTCGTCGGCGATGCCCCACAAGCGGAACCCGATCCGCTGCGAGAACGTGACGGGTCTCGCGCGCCTCGTTCGCTCGAACGCGATGGCCGCCCTCGAGAACATCGCCCTGTGGCACGAGCGGGACATCTCCCACTCCTCGGTGGAACGGGTCGTCCTGCCGGACAGCTTCATCCTCCTCGACTTCATGCTGGCCCGGATGACCGGCGTCGTGCGGGACCTGCACGTCTACCCGGAGGCGATGCGGCGGAACCTGGAGAACTCCCGGGGGTTCCCGTTCAGCCAGACGCTCCTCCTCGCCCTCGTGCGCACCGGGCTCACCCGGGAGGAGGCCTACGCGCTGGTCCAGGGGGCCTCGATGAAGGTCTGGGACGGGGCGTACCCGGACCTCCTCGCCGCCTGCCTCGACGACGAGCGGATCGTCGCTCGCCTCGGGGAGAAGGGGGTCCGGGAGGCGTTCGACCTGCGCCGCCTCCTGCGGAACGTGCCCGCGATCCTCCGCCGCGCCCTGCGGTGATAGCATCGGGAGGGGTTCCCGCCCCGGCGCGGGGCCCGTCCCGATGGGAGGTGCGGCATGCGCGGATCGACCGTCGTCGTCGCGGCGCTGCTGGCCCTCGTCCTTCCCGCGGCCGTCCCGGCGCACGCCGGGGAGCGGTCCCTCGTCGAGGTGAAGACCACCCACTTCCTGGTGGTCTCCGATGCGCGGAAGGAGACGGCCCGGCGACTCGCGGCGGATCTCGAGGCGTTCTACCAGGTGCTGGACCAGCGGGGTCACGGCCTTGCGACCCGGCTGCCCGGCCCGCTCGTCGTGCTCGCCCTGCGCGACCGGAAGAGCGCGGAGCGGTGGCTCGGCGGGATGCCGGGTGGCGCCCGGGCCGTGGCGGCCTGGGGACGGCACCCCTGGGTCCTCTCCCTCGTGGCGCTGGTGCGCGCCCGGAACCAGGACTCGACGGTCACCCTGCAACGGGCCGCGATGGGCCTGCTCCTCGAGCTGGACCACACCCGCCGGCCCCCGTGGCTCCGGGAGGGGCTCCGGGAGTACTACGGTGTACTTCGCGTCGAGGGGGACACCATCGACATCGGCCGGCCGATCGATCCCTACGTGGAGCTGCTGCGGGAAGGGACGCTCTTCCCGGTGCGGGACCTGATGACGATGGACGACGAGGCCGTGGCGGCCCTCGACCCGCGCCGGCGCCTGCGCTTCACCGCCCAGTCCTGGCTGCTCGTCCACTGGGTCTTCGCCGGGGGGTACGGCCACAAGCAGAAGCTCGAGGACCTCCTCGACGCCCTCGAGGACGGGGAGCCGTTCGACCGGGCGTTCCGGCGGAGCTTCGGCTACGCGCCGGCCCGCCTCGACGAGTACCTGCGGCGCTACCTCGCGCTGCGGAAGCTTCCCTGGAGCCGGCACCACGCCGGAGAGCCGCTGGCGACCGAGGAGCCGGTCCTGACGTTCCCGGCGGACCGGGACGCCGTCCCCCGGCTCGCCGTCCTGGCGGCCCTCACCGGGCGGGTCGCGCGGGCGCGGGCGCTCCTCGAGGGGCTCCCGCCGGGCGCGCGGAAGACGGCGGACGCGCGCCTCGCCGGCGACCTCCTGGTGGAACTCTCCGGGGACACGCCGCCCCCGGTCGCGGCCGGGGAGGCACGGGGCGGCCGCGGGGCCCTGTTCGACTTCCTGGTGGGCCGCCGGCTCCTGCTCGCCGATCCCGGGTCGATCCGGGGCCGGGAGCGGCTGCGGGATGCGGTGGGTGATGCTCCCGCGTATGCTGCCGCCTGGGCCGCCCTGGCGGGCTCGCTCCTCGTGGGCGACG
>JAMOQA010000016.1 GCA_027064265.1 Acidobacteriota bacterium | reverse complement strand
GGACGGCACGCGCAGCTTCCTCCGGGACTGGGAGGCGGCCCGGGAGGGGATCGACGACTGGCGGTACGCCGCGACCCTCGAGCGCCTGCTGCGCGAGGGGGCCGGGACGCCGGCCGCGCGCGAGGCGGCCCGGGAGGTCCTCGAGGAGGTCCGCGCCGCGGTCGTCGTGAACCCGCGCGCGATCGGCTACGTCGACGGCGAGACCGGGGAGTGGGTGCCCGGCGGCGAGGCCGGTCCGCGACGACTGCCCGGGTTCGTCCGCCGGTGGCTGGGCCGACGACGCTACGGCCCCGGCTGGCCCGAGGGCCGCGCCGACGAGCTCCGCGCCCGCCTCGCCGACGCGATCGCCCGCCTGGTGGCCGCCGCCGGGGCCACGTCCCCGTCCCCATCCTCGCCCTCGCCATCGCCCTGACGGGCGCCGCCGTGCCGCGCCTGCTCGCGGTCTGCCGGTCGCCGCGGGAGCGGCCGCGACTGGCCCGAGGGCCGCGCCCACCGGCTCCGCGCCCGCCTCGCCGGCAGCACGTCTCGACGGAAGGAGGGCTGTCGTCGCCGCCTCGCCTTCCTCGTCGGCGAGGGGTACGGCTCGGCGCGGCGGGGAGGCCCCGCGGAACGAGGCGAACCCGCGGGGGGTTCCCCCGGAAATGCGACACTCGAGGGGAGGGGTCCCCCCGCAAATGCGTCACCCGGGGCCGTGCGGGGCGGGATTCGGCCGGGAAACGGGGCGGAAAGTGGCGCATTTCCGGGGGGACCCCGGCCAGGGTGTCGCATTTGCGGACCAACCCCCCCGGCCCGGTGACGCATTTCCGGGGGGACCCCTCCCGCGGGCGGCCCGGGCCGCCGGCCGCGGGATGCGCCGTAGAATCCGGGTCATGGACGACATGAAGCGGCGGGCGGCGGAACGGCGGGCGCGCCTCGACGGGGGGCGCGTGGCGAGCCGCGAGGAGCTCGACAAGGTCGACCGCCGCGCCTGGCGGGAGGCGGGGCCGTCCGCGCGGCTCGAGGCCACCCGGCAGCTGGCGCTCGAGTTTCTCGCGATGAGGGGGTTCGATGGGACTCCACCCGGACTTCCGGGATCTCCTGCGGGCGTTCGACGCCGCGGAGACTAGGCCCGGTCGTCCGGGGGGAAGGCGACGGTGGCGCGGGCGCCGGGGAGGCCGAGGAGGACGGCGAGGAGGCGATCGAAGCCGAGGGCGATGCCGGCGGCTGGCGGCATCCCGGCCTCGAGCGCCGCGAGGAACTCCTCGTCCAGGTCCGGGACGGCGAGCCCGGCGGCCCGGCGGGCGGCCCGGTCCGCCTCGTGGCGCCGCCGCTGCTCGGCCGGATCGGTCAGCTCGTCGAAGGCGTTCGCCAGCTCGACCCCGCCCGCGTAGAGCTCGAAGCGGAGGGCCACCGGGAAGTCGGGGTCTTCCCGCACCCGGGCGAGGGCGGCCTGGCTCGCCGGGTACTCGGCGAGGATCGTCGCGCGCTCCCTTCCGAGGCGCGGTTCGACCCGGTCGAGGAAGACGCGGAAGAACAGGTCGTCCCAGGTGTCCGCCGGGTCGACGGGGAGCCCGAGCCGGCGCACCTCCGCCGCGAGGGCCTCCCGCTCCCGGCACGCGGCGAGGTCGATCCCGGCGTGCCGGGCGAACGCCTCCCGGACGGTCAGCCGTTCGAAGGGGAGCGTGAGGTCCGTTCCGGAGGCGTTCCGCGGGTCGGCGCCGGCGGCCTCGGCGAGGAGCGGCAGCAGCTCCTCCAGGTCGCGGACCAGCGCCTCGAGCCCCTCCTCCGCCCGGTACCACTCGATCATCGTGAACTCGGGCAGGTGCCAGGGGCCTCCCTCGTCGTCCCGGAACACCCGGGCGACCTCGTAGATCCGCGGGGGGGCGTCGCCCGCGGCCGCGAGGGCGACGAGGGCCTTCTTGAGATGGAGCTCGGGACTCGTGATCAGCCAGCGCCCCTCGCCCGCGGGGAAGGGCACGAGATGCGGCTCGAGCCCGGGGCAGACGACCCGGACCGGCGTCTCCACGTGCAGGAACCCGCACTCGTCGAAGAAGGCCCGCAGGGCGGCGAGGACCCGGGCCCGGGTCGCCAGCACGCGCCGCCGTTCCCCGAGCGCGCGAAGGCGCGCGGGCAGGCCCGCGCGCCGGTCGCCGCCTTCCGCCGTCATCGGGGTGCTACTTCTTCACCCGCTCCACGTACTGCCCGGTGCGGGTGTCGATCCTGATCCACTCGCCCTGGTCGACGAAGAGCGGCACCTGCACCACCGCGCCGGTCGAGAGCTTCGCGGGCTTCGTCGTCGAGGACTTCGTGTCTCCCTTGACGCCGGGCTCGGTTTCGACGATCTGCAGCTCGACGAAGTTCGGCAGGTCGATGGAGATCGGCTTGCCGTTGTGGAGCAGGACGCTGACCTCCAGGTTCTCGGAGAGGAACTGGCCGACGTCCCCCACCTGGTCCGGGGAGAGGGCGACCTGCTCGTAGGTCGTCGTGTCCATGAAGTGGTACTGGTCGTCGGCGTAGAGGAACTCCATCTTCCGCTCCTCGAGGTTGCACCGGTCGATCTTCTCGCCGGACCTCCAGGTGCGGTCGATGACGAGCCCGGTCACCAGGCTCTTCAGCTTGCACCGGGTGAAGGCGTTCCCCTTCCCCGGCTTGACGAACTGGGCCTCGACGATCACGTACGGCTCGCCGTCGATCTCGACCTTGAGCCCCTTGCGCAGGTCCGACGTCTCGTACACCGTGCACCTCGCGGCCGGGCCACGGGGCCCGGAGGTGAAGTTCGCGGAGAAGGCCGCCCGCCGGCCGACATCCCGGCGGCGCGGCGATTATAGCGGGGAGGCGATGACGCGCACGGAGCGGCGAGACGGGGCCGGGGGGGGCCGGCTCCTGCGGTCCCGGCGGTTCGCGGGGACCGCCCCGGTGCCCCTCGAGGAGGCGGCGCGAAGGCTCGGCGTGCGCCCGGGGCCGTGGCTCCCCGCGGTGGCCCGGCGGCTCCCGCTCCGGTTCACCCCGGCCTTCCTGGACCTCGTCGATCCCGCCGACCCCGAGGACCCGCTCCGGAAGGTCGCGTGGCCGGACCCGGGCGAAGCCGGGCCGGACCCGGGCGCGATCCCGGACCCGGTGGGGGAGGCGCGGCTGCACCCCCATCCCCTGGTGGTCCGGAAGTACCCGGACCGGGCCGTGCTCCTGGTGACCACCCGGTGCCCGGTCTACTGCCGGTTCTGCTTCCGGGCGCCTCCCGGCCGGGAACCGACGGACCGGGAGCTTGAGGAGGCCCTGGCGGTGCTCGGGCGGCTTGCCGGAAAGGCCGGGGAAAGGGGCCTCCGGGAGGTGATCCTCTCCGGGGGCGACCCCCTGTTCCTCGCGGACGACCGGATCGCCGGCCTCGTCGCGCGGGTCGCCGCGATCCCGGGCGTCCGCTCGGTCCGGGTCCACACGCGGGTCCCGGTGGTCGACCCGCCCCGGGTGACGGCGGATCTCGCCCGCGCGCTCGCGACGGCCGGGGGGGGGAAGCTCCGGTGGATCGGCCTGCACCTGGCCCATCCGCGGGAACTCTCCGCCGGGTTCGACCGGGCCGTCGCGACCCTCGCCGGGGCGGGGTTCCACCTCGGCGCCCAGGTGGTGCTGCTCCGGGGCGTCAACGACCGGCCGGAGACGCTTCGCGAGCTGTTCGTGGGGCTGTGGGACCGGGGGATCACCGCGTGGTACCTGCACCACCCGGACCGGGTCCCGGGTGCCACCGCCTTCCGCGTGACGATCGCCGCGGGGAAGCGGCTCTGGCGCACCCTCCGGGGGACGGTTCCCGGGCCGGCCCTGCCCGCCTACGTTCTCGACCTGCCGGACGGGTCCGGGAAGGTGCCGGTCGACTGGCTGGAGCCGGGGGGCGAGCGCGGCGCCTGGCGGGTGCGACGGCCCGGAGGAGGGGAGAGCGTCTACGTGGAGCCCGCGGGCGAGTGAAACGGATCCCCGCCCGGGCCCCCTTGGCTTCCTGCCTTACTTAGTTATAATCCAGCAGCCTTGATCGCCCGGGACCCGGCGACTCCGGGTTCCCGTCCTGACAACGTTCGGAGGAACCGATGGCGAAGACCCCCGGCTTCTACGAGATCTCGGTCGGGAAGAAGATCCTGATGGCGGTGACGGGGATCATCATGTTCCTGTTCGTCCTCGTCCACATGCTCGGGAACCTGCAGATCTACCTCGGACCCGACCACATCAACGCTTACGCGAACTTCCTGCACCACGGGGCGCTCGAGATCGTCTGGGCGACCCGGATCGCCCTCGTCGTCTGCTTCCTCGTCCACATCGTCGCCGCCTTCCAGGTGTGGCTCCAGTCCCGCCGGGCGAAGCCGGACCCGTACACGGTCAAGGTGGACCTGACGGTGGGCTACGCGGCGCGCACGATGATCTGGACCGGGCCGATCGTGCTCCTGTTCGTGCTCTACCACCTGGCGCACCTGACCCTCGGGTGGACGGGGCCGGTCGAGATCGGGGAGCACATCGACGTCTACTCGAACATCGTGCACAGCTTCTCGGTGCCGTGGATCGCCGGCATCTACATCGTCGCGAACTTCCTGCTCGGCGTGCACCTCTACCACGGCCTGTGGAGCCTGTTCCAGACGCTGGGCGTCACGCACCCGCGGATCGACGCGTGGCGGCGTCGCCTGGCCATTCTCTTCTCCTTCGTGATCGCCGCGGGGAACATCTCGATCCCCGTTTCCGTCCTGCTGGGGCTGATCCGGCTGCCGGCGGGCCACTGAGCCCGCGGGTCGTGGCCAGCCTGCTGCCGACGGGAGGAAGCCGATGAAACTCGACGCACGCATTCCCTCCGGTCCCCT
>JAMOQA010000015.1 GCA_027064265.1 Acidobacteriota bacterium | reverse complement strand
ACCGGGACGGAGGTCCACCCGAAGTAGGTTCGTCCCGGCAGCGGCAGGAGTGCGCCGCTCCCGCGGCCCGAGCGGGACGGTTTGCCACAAGGCAGCAGAAGGAGGGTCAAGCATGAGCATCAAGAAGAGCGTCCACCGTCTCGCGCTGATCGGCCTGGTTCTGGCGTGCGCCGTCGGCCTCGCGGCGGCCGCCGACCTGGGTGGCACCACCTGGGACCTGGGTGGAATGGTCAAGACGAAGGTCAAGAAGGTCGGCCGCGAGTCCGAGGAACTGAACCTGGCCACCCTGACGTTCAACGAGGACGGGACCTGTTCCCTCGACTTCCGCCTGGACATGCCGGCGTTCGAGTGGGCGCCGAACGTGTCCATCGGCTGCACCTGGGAGTCGGGGGAGGGCCGCCGCTTCACCGTCGACTTCGACGACGAGGACCTGACCAGTGCGCTGACCGGCGTCGTCACCGCCCTCTACGGGATGGCGCCGGACGACGTCCGCGTGGCCACCGAGAAGGCCAAGGGGAAGGTCTCGAAGGACATGGAGCGGATCAAGCTCAAGGTCAAGGTCAAGGCCGAGGGGAGCGTCGAGGTGGACGGGGAGCCGGTCTCCCGCCGCATCCGGATGAAGCTCGCCTTCACCGGCGCCGCCCAGGACGTCGAGTAGTCCCCGTCGGCGAGCGAGGAGAAGGGGGGCGGGGCCATCGGCCCCGCCCCCTCGTTACGTGCGGCGTTCGTCTCGTGGTGCGGCCTACCAGCGCCAGCGGCGGCGGGAGGTGTAGTCCTCCACGCGGAAGCCGCCGAACTGGTCGCCGATCGAGAGCGGCTTGTTGCAGGAGGTGACGAATCGCACCTCGTGCAGGATGTTCCCGTCGGCGTCGAGCACCCGCCAGATCAGGATGTTCGGGAGCTTGTGGCGGAACCGCCGCATCCGGAAACGCTTGTGGCGCTTGAAGACCTCCCAGGGGCTCCCGGGCAGCTCGCTGTAGTCGAGGGAGAGGGCATCGCCGACGCGGACGTCGGTCCACTCCTTGAGCACCCGGCCCTTCCTGTTCGCCACCTGGATGGTGACCGGCTCGGCGAACAGGGGGTCGCCGTCGCAGACGACCTTGCCGTCCTGGTCGTTGTCGGTCGCCTCGCAGGAGTCGCCGGTGTAGTCCATGACGATCTTCTTGAGGCCGCCCTTGCACTCGCCACCTGCCTCTTCGTTCTCCTCGGCGGGAGCGAAGTACTGGACCTTGTATGCCTTGGCCTCGCAGCCGCCCTCGCCGGCGGCGACCGCGTCGAAGCGGGTCTTCTTCCAGGTCTTCGTCGTCACGGTGAAGGTCGCCGTCTCGCCCGGAGCGAGGTGGGAGGCGTAGCCGACCTCGCCGAGGAGGTCGTCGTTCACCGTCAGCTCACCGGTGTCGGCGGTGCCGGTGTTGGTGACCGTGTAGGTGATGGTCGAGTCGGTGACCAGGCTGACCTCGTCGCCACCGGAGGTCGTGAAGCCCGCCAGGTAGAAGCTGCCGAACTGGTCGCCGGCGAAGACCTTCTCGCTGCAGTCGACGTGGATCTTCGCCCGCTCGAGCTCTTCGCCGGTGGCCGGATCGAGCACGCGGAACCAGACGAGGCCTCCGAGGGTGTCGAACCCGCCCTCGGCCGCGTCGAACGTGAGCAGGTCGCCCAGGTGGACGTTCTCACGCCGCCCGATCACGGTGCCGCAGCCGCGGACCAGCTCCACGGTCGCCGGCTCGAGGAACCCGGCGGTGCCCCAGCAGCCGGAGAGGAAGGCCTGCAGGTGGTCGCTGGCCTCGCACCCCTGCCCGGTGTACTCGACGGTGATCGTCGTCATCGGGCCGGTGCACTCCATCGGCGGGTATTCCGGTTCTTCCGGGTCGATGCTCATCGACATCTCGAGGGCGCACTCCCCGGGCGGCTCGCAGTACCGGTCGAAGTCGAGGGTGGCCGCGAAGTCGACGAAGTTCTGGTAGTGCTCGTCGGTGCGGTTCTTCGGCAGCAGCTCGTGCTGGAAGCAGGCCCAGGTGCTGCCGGCGGGGAGGTCGACCTGCCCCTGGAACACCGAGATCTTGTGCCCCTTGAAGCCGAAGTCGGCGTTGATGATCTTGTTCTCCTCGAGGATCGAGAAGATGTCGATCAGCGACTCCGGGTGGTCGCCGGAGCCGGTGGCGAACCAGGTGCGCTCCGGGGCGCCGTAGGAGACCCGGTCGGTGCCGGGAACCTCGTAGACGTCCTGGTGGGTCCCGCCGATGGCGATGGAGAGGGTCGCCGTCTGGTCGCACTCGAGGGCGTCGAAGTCGAAGCAGATCACCTCGCTGTTGGCCTGGTCCTGGTAGCCCTCCATCCGGTGGTAGCGTTCGTAGTTCGAGATGTCCGCTCCCTCGAGGGCGATCACTTCCCGGTCACCCTCGCCGGCGGGCACCTGGTAGAGGACGACGACCGCGATGCCGTGCTGCTCGCGGTAGGGACGCTGGCCGTCGGCGTTGCGCTCGTTGAAGTTCGAGAACGTGAAGACGTTCTCGCCCTCCTGGAGCGCCCACAGAGGCAGCTCCGCCTTCATCACGACCTCGCCGCCCGTCTGGTCCGCCTCGTCGGGGAAGATCACGTTGCGGCGGCCGATCTCGGTTCCGACCAGCTCGTACGGCGAGTCGAGGGCACCCCCCGTCACCGTGATGGACTGGTCGGGATTCCCGTCCGCGTTCGTCTTCCCGGACCAGAACACCCAGGCATGGAGCGGGTCCCCGGGAACGTCGATCGTGATGGCGTGGTCCCCGTCCTGGGTCCCGACGCCGGCCACGGCCGCCCGAACCTCGCCGCCGGAGATCCGCTGGACCTCG
The DNA here is from genome assembly GCA_027064265.1 of Acidobacteriota bacterium. Taxonomy (GTDB): domain Bacteria; phylum Acidobacteriota; class Polarisedimenticolia; order J045; family J045; genus JAMOQA01. The sequence continues at coordinate 2,000 of JAMOQA010000015.1, read as the reverse complement.
TGGAGCGGAACGTCGAACGGTTCGGCGTCCTGGGCAAGGACGGGGAAGCAGAGCAGGAAGATCGCGGCCAGGATCAACCCGGCCCGCGCGAGGCGGAAAACAGGCGTCATCTTCGTTCCTCCCCCCGGACGGTCCTCCTGTCCGGGCGTTCGTCGGTCCCCCCGTGGGCAAACACGACACTCCGGCGGCCGGGTACCGTGAAACCTGCCGGACGGCAAGGAAAAACGTCCGGGATTCGAAACGCCCGTTGTTCGAGTTCGTTCACGAGCTTTCGGCACTTGACACCCCTGTCCCGGGGGCCACACTTTCGACCGGGGGCGTCCTGCGCCCCGCGGAGGGATCGTGCATGGGTCGTGACGACCGGACCGGTTCCCCCCTCGTGTTCCGGGGGGTCACGAAGCGGTACCGCACCCACTTCTGGCAGCGCCCGGTGACCTCCCTTTCCGGGCTCGACCTCGAGGTGCGCCGCGGGGAGATCCTCGGTCTCCTCGGGCCGAACGGTGCCGGCAAGACGACGACGATCAAGCTCGCCCTCGGCCTGATCTTCCCCGACGCGGGAGAGGTCCGCCTGATGGGGCGACCGGCGGCGGACCCGGCGGCGCGGGCCCGGGTCGGGTTCCTGCCGGAGAACCCCTGGTTCCCCGACGACCTGACCGGCCGGGAACTGGTCGAGTTCGCGGGTCGGCTCCACGGCCTTCCCGCCGCCGATCGCCGGCGGCGCGCGGCGGAGCTGCTGGAGCTGGTCGGCCTCGCCCACGCGGCGGACCGGGCGATCCGGAAGTACTCGAAGGGGATGGTCCAGCGGGCCGGCATGGCCCGGGCCCTCGTCGCCGACCCGGAGTTCGTCATCCTCGACGAGCCGATGTCCGGGCTCGACCCGATCGGGCGCCGGGAGTTCCGCGACCTGGTGCTCTCCCTGCGCGACCGGGGCGTCACCGTGCTGTTCGCCTCCCACGTGCTGGCCGACGCGGAGATGCTGTGCGACCGGGTGGCGATCCTCCGGGAAGGCCGGCTCGTCGACGTCCAGGAGCTCGGCGTCCTCGAGAGCCGGCGGCGGATCCTCGGCTGGGAGGTGGAGGCCCGGGGCGGCGGCCCGGTCGCCGGTGCCGAGGAGGTCTCCCGGCGGGGGGAGGAGCGGTTGCTCCGGTTCCCGCCGGAGACCGACGCCGAGGGGATCCTCGCCGCCCTCCGGGGAGCCGGGGCGCGGCCCGTCGCGATCGTGCCGCGGCGGGAGACCCTCGAGGACCTGTTCCTGCGGGTGCTGGGCAGGGAGGAGGCGGCCTGATGGAGCGGGTGCTCGCCATCGCGGGGGCGACCTTCATGGAGGCGATCCGGCACCGGATCCTCTACCTCCTGCTGGTCTTCGCCCTCGTCATGATCGCCTTCTCGCGCGTCCTCACCCTGCTGACCGTCGGGGAGGACGCGAAGATCATCATGGACGTCGGCATGACGGCGATCGACCTGTTCGGGCTGATGATCGCCCTGTTCGTCGGCGTCGGCGTGATCTTCAAGGAGATGGAGCGCCGGACGGTCCAGGTGACCCTGGCGGGGCCGGTGGCCCGGTGGGAGTACGTGCTCGGGAAGTACGCGGGCCTCGCCGCGGCGATCACCCTGAACGCCGTCCTGATGGCCCTCGCCCTCTTCGGGATGCTCCTCCTGCGGGGAGCGTTCACGCCGGCCCTCGTCGTCGCCGTCTTCATGCTCTGGGTCGAGCTGATGTTCATCACGGCGGCGGCGGTCTTCTTCTCGTCGTTCTCGACCCCGATCTTCTCCGCCCTCTTCACGGCGATGCTCTGGGTGATCGGGCACCTCGCCTGGTCCCTCACGCTGCTCGAGGCGCGGCTCCCCGAGGGGTTCGGCCGGAGGGTGGTCCACGCGGTCTACCTGCTGGTGCCCGACCTGGAGTACGGAGACGTCCGGGCGCTGGCGGTTCACGGTCTGCCGATTCCCCCGGCGCGGGTCGCCTGGGCCACCCTCTACGAGCTCGCCTGGGCGGCCCT
>JAMOQA010000014.1 GCA_027064265.1 Acidobacteriota bacterium | reverse complement strand
GCCGCCTCCACGTCCTCCTCGAGCCAGGCCCGGACCGCCAGGCGCAAGAGGTCGAGGGTGCGTTCCCGGTACTCCACCAGTTCCCGCTCCCCTTCCGGGGAGAACGGTCCGACCGCCGCCTGTTCCCGGTCGAGCTCGAGGGCGTCCTCCGCCAGGGTCGCGACGGTGTCCAGCTCGGCGACGACCAGGTTCAGCTCGAGGGCGAGGTCGATCTCCTGGTGCCGGAGGTTCTCCTCGCCGATGTCGTTGAGGTAGGCGACCAGGTCCCGGCGCAGCTCGTGGATCTCCCGGACCCGGCGCCGGATCTCGTCCCAGGAGCCGGGACCGGTCTCCCGTCCCGGCTGGATCGCCTCCTCGGCCAGCGCCAGGACCTCGTCCGCGAGGATCCCGATCGCGTGGCGGGCTTCCGCGAGGGCCACGTCCGGGGACGAGATCGGGCGCCGCAGGAGGGAGCGGTCGAGATGGATCCTCGGGCGCTCCGGCTCACGCTCCGGGACGAGCCGCTCCGCGGCCCGGGCGAGGAGACCGGAGAAGGGCAGGAGCAGCGCGGTGCCGATCACGTTGAAGAGGGTGTGGGCGTTGGCGATCTCCCGGGGCAGGTTCCCCTCGCCGGGAGTGATCCACTCGACCAGGTCGGCGAACCAGGGGATCCACCAGGCGAAGAGGAGCACGCCGATCACGTTGAACAGCACGTGCACGACGGCGACCCGCCGCGCGGCCGGGCGCGTGCCGATGCTGGCGAGGAGCCCCGTGGAGCACGAGCCGATGTTCGCGCCGAGGAGGAAGGGGATCGCGCCGCGGATCGTCACGAGGTGCTGGCTGCCGAGGCCGATCAGGATGCCGGTCGTCGCCGTCGACGACTGGAAGAGCACCGTCAGGACGAGGCCGGCCAGGAGCCCGACGGGCACGCTCTCGAGGTCCCGGAGGGCGCCGACCACCGCGGGCACGTCCCGCAGGGGGCCGAGGGCCGCGGACATGATCCCGAGGCCGAGGAAGAGGAGCCCCATCCCCCAGGTGGCCTGGCCGATGCTGCGCCACGACTCGCGCCGGGCGAGGGCCCGCATCGCGAGCCCGCCGGCGAGCATCACCGGGATCAGCCACGTGACCCGGAAGGCGAGGAGCTGGCCGGTGAACGTCGTCCCGATGTTGGCGCCCATGATCACCGGGATCGTCGCCCGGAGGTCCATCATCCCGGCCTCGACCAGGGAGATCAGGATCGCCGTGGTCGCGCCCGAGCTGTGGATCGCGGCGGTGCTGACCGCGCCGACCAGGACGCCGAGCAGCGGCCGCCGCCCGAGCTGCCCGAGGAGCTGGCGAACCCGCCCCCCGGAAAGGCGCCGGAGGCCGCGTCCCATCGCCTCCATGCCGCCGAGCAGGAGGGCGAGGCCCCCGAGGACCGTGAGGACCGAGAGTGGCCCGAACTCCTCGGGCACCAGCTCGCCGAAGGAGGCGAGGAGCGCGAGGGGGGTCGCCGCCGGCGGCGGGGCGGGAACGGGGCAGGGTGCGAACATGGCGGAGGCGAATATAGCGCGGGGGCGCGGGCCCGGCGCTCGGCCCCGGGCCGTCAGTCCTCGCCGCCGAAGGGCACCTGTCCCGCCCGGTCCGCCGTGATCTCGGCCACCGTCGTCTGCCGGAGGCTCTCCTCGATCGCCGCCATCGCCTGGTCGAGGCGGCGGTGCAGGGGGCAGAGGGCGTGGCGGTGCTCGGGAAGGTGGAGGGGGCATTCCCGGATCCGCTGGATCGGGTCGACCGCGTCGACGACATCGAGGATCGTCAGCTCCTCCGGGTCCCGGGCGAGGGTGAACCCTCCGCCCAGGCCGCGCCGGGAAGCGACGATCCCCCCCCGGACCAGCACCTGGAGCACCTTGGAGAGGTAGTCGGCCGGGACGCGGGTCTTCTCCGCGATCTCCCGCGTCGTCAGGGGGCGATCCCGGTGGCCGGCGAGGGATACGACGGCCCTGAGGGCGTACTCGGCTGTCTGGGAGATCGTGTTCACCGCCGGCCTCCTCGTTCCTGGTTCTTGCCCGCGGCACGGTGCCGGGGCGTCCCGCCCCGAGGATCCCCGCGGGCCGGGCGGGTCCACGGCGCCGGGGGGGCCGTCCGGGCGCCCCCGGCCGGCGCGGGTTCCCGCTCCCGGGAAGAAACGGACCTTGACATCCAGAATAGGCGGCCGTAGCATTCCCGTCAATAGCGGATATCCAGATCCAGAAATCCATGAATGCGGGGCGGGCGGCGGGAGCGGCCCCCGGCCCTGCCGGGAGGCGACGAGACCGATGACTTCGACACGGAAGGCCTGGACCGCGTTTGCCCTGGTGGTGGCGCTCTCCTTCGCGGTCCTCGGGTACTACGGCTACCAGGTGTACGTGCAGGCGCCCCCGATCCCGGAGCGGGTCGTTACCGCGGACGGCCGGGTGCTCTGGACCGGCGAGGAGATCCGCACCGGCCAGAACGTCTGGCAGTCGGTGGGCGGTCACGACCTCGGCTCGGTCTGGGGGCACGGGGCGTACGTCGCCCCGGACTGGTCGGCGGACTGGCTGCACCGGGAAGCGGTGGCGATGGCGGACCTGCTCGCCCGGGATCGTTTCGGGCAGCCCTACGAAGCGCTGGACCAGGCGACGCGGGCGGCGGTGCGCCAGCTGGTCGCCGCGGAGCTGCGGTCGAACACGTACGACCGCGACTCCGGCGACCTGGTCGTCTCGCCGCTGCGGGCACGGGCGGCCGAGGCGGTGGCCGCCCACTACGATGCCCTGTTCGGGGATGACCCGGAGCTCGAGGAGCTGCGCGAGGACTACGCGATGCGCACGCCGACGATCCCCGACCCGGGGCGCCGGCGGGCCCTCGCCGCCTTCTTCTTCTGGACGTCGTGGGCCTGCGCCGCGGAGCGCCCGGGCAGCGACGTCAGCTACACGAACAACTGGCCCCCGGAGCCGTTCATCGGGAACGAGCCCTCCGCACCGATCATCGTGTGGTCGCTGGTCAGCATCCTCGCGCTGCTCGCGGGGGTCGGGGCCCTCACCTGGTACATGGCGGCGAGCCGCGAGGAGGAGGCGGTGGCGGTGCCGGGGAAGGACCCGCTGCTCGGCCTCCAGCCGACTCCCTCGATGCTGGCGACGGCGAAGTACTTCTGGGTCGTCTGCCTGCTGATGCTGGTGCAGGTGGGGGTCGGCATCCTCACCGCCCACTACGGCGTCGAGGGGCAGGGCCTGTTCGGGATCGACCTCGCGCAGTGGCTCCCCTACAACGTCGTCCGCACCTGGCACGTGCAGACCGGCATCTTCTGGATCGCCACCGCCTGGCTCGCGACGGGGCTCTTCGTCGCGCCGGCGGTGGGCGGGAAGGAGCCCCGGTTCCAGCGCCTCGGCGTCAACGTGCTGTTCCTCGCGCTGCTCGTGATCGTCGGCGGGTCGATGGCCGGCGAGTGGCTCGGCGCGATGCAGAAGCTCGACCTGGGGACGAACTTCTGGTTCGGCCACCAGGGCTACGAGTACGTGGAGCTCGGGCGGTTCTGGCAGCTGTTCCTCTTCGCCGGGCTGTTCATCTGGCTCTTCCTGCTGGTGCGGGCGCTCCTGCCCGCGCTGCGGGGCGACCGGGAGAGCGGGCCCCTGCTGCGGCTGTTCGTCATCGCCTCGGCAGCGATCGGCCTCTTCTACGGCGCGGGCCTGATGTGGGGCCGGCACACGCCGCTCTCGGTCACCGAGTACTGGCGCTGGTGGGTGGTGCACCTCTGGGTCGAGGGCTTCTTCGAGGTGTTCGCCACCGTCGTGATCGCCTTCCTCTTCGCCCGGATGGGCCTGGTGCGGGCGAGCACCGCCGGCCGGGCCGCGATCTTCTCCAGCACGATCTACCTGACCGGCGGGATCATCGGGACGATGCACCACCTCTACTTCGCCGGGACGCCGACGGCGGTCCTCGCCTGGGGCGCCGTCTTCTCCGCCCTCGAGATCGTGCCGCTCGTGCTGGTCGGCTTCGAGGCGGTGCGGAACTACCGGGAGGCGAAGGCCGCGGAATGGGTCGCCCACTACCGCTGGCCGATCTACTTCTTCATCGCGGTGGCGTTCTGGAACCTGGTCGGGGCCGGCCTCTTCGGCTTCCTGATCAACCCGCCGATCGCCCTCTACTACCTGCAGGGGCTGAACACGACCCCGGTCCACGGGCACACCGCCCTCTTCGGCGTCTACGGGATGCTGGGGATCGGGCTGATGCTCTTCAGCCTCCGGGCGATGAAGCCGCGGGCGCTGTGGAACGACCGGGTGCTGGCGCTGTCGTTCTGGGCCCTCAACGTCGGGCTCGCCCTGATGGTGCTGCTCAGCCTGCTGCCGATCGGGATCTCCCAGGCGGTCGCCTCGATCACCGAGGGGCTGTGGTACGCGCGGTCGGCGGAGTTCCTCCAGCAGCCGTACCTGCAGACGCTGCGCTGGATGCGGGTGCCGGGGGACGTGATCTTCGCCCTCGGGATGCTCGGGATCGGCGTGTTCGTCGCCGGGCTCTTCACCGGGTGGTCGGTGAAGGGCGAGCGTCCCGACGCGTCCTGACGGGCGCCGCGCGGAACGCGAGCGGGGCCGGGGCCGCGGGGATGTCCGCGGCCCCGCGCCCTTTCAGGGCCGCTTCCCGGCGGCTGCTCACGGGACCGTCCGGCCCGGGGACCGGTATGCTGCCGGTTCGAGGAGGATGCGCGGTGCCGGAGCTTCCCGAGGTCGAGACGGTGGTGCGCCAGCTCGCCCCGCGCCTGCGCGGGCGCCGGGTGGAGCGGCTGCTGGTGCGCGACCCGAAGCTGGCGGGGGCGCGGCGGAGGGACCTCGCGGGCCGGCGGGTGGAGGAGGTGGCCCGGGTCGGGA
>JAMOQA010000013.1 GCA_027064265.1 Acidobacteriota bacterium | reverse complement strand
CGGGTCCACGTGGTGCGGCGGGGCGACACCCTCTGGGGCATCGCGAGGCGCTACGGCGTCACCCTCGCCGACCTGCGTGCGGCCAACGGTTTCCGCCGCCGCAACCCGCTCCTCCGGCCGGGCCAGCGGATCCGGATCCCGGCCGTTCCCCGCCAGGCGGCCCGGCGGGGCGCCTCCTCGACGCGGGACGCGGCGGGGCGGCGGGTGCACGTCGTCCGGCGCGGCGAGACCCTCTCGCGCATCGCCCGCCGCTACGGCCTCACGGTCCGCCAGCTCTGTGAACTCAACGGGATCGATCCCGACACCGTGATCCACCCCGGCGACCGCCTGGCCGTCGCCCGCTGACCGCCCGCCCGGCCCATTTCCCGGCCGCGGGATCCGGCCCCGCGGGGCGCGTGGCGTGTTCCCTCGTCCCCGGTACCGTTCACCCCGTGGAGGTGGACGGATGGCGCGGGTGGTGCTGGCGAAGGCTCACGGGGCCGCGCTCCTGGGCGTGACGGGGATCCTCGTCGAGGTCGAGGCGGCCCGGGTCGGGGGGTTGCCGCGGACGGCAATCCTCGGGCAGGCGGCGATCGAGGTGCGCGAGGGGCGGGAGAGACTGGCGGTCGCCCTGCGGGCGGCCGGGCTATGGACCGGGGAAGAGGCGGTCTACCCGGTGATCCTCAACCTGGCTCCCGCCGGGCTCCGGAAGGCGGGCACCGGGCTCGACCTGCCGATGTGCCTGGCGGTCGCCGCCCTGACCGACCGCTCCCTGGCCGGGGCTCTCCGGAAGGTCGTCGCCACCGCCGAGGTCGGTCTCGACGGGCGGCTCCGTCCGGCGCCCGGCACGGTGGCCGCCGCAGCAGCAGCGCGGAAGGCGGGGTTCCGGGGAATCCTGGTTCCCCCGGAGACCGCCCGGGAGGCGGGGGCGGTGGAGGGCCTCGAGGTCCTGCCGGTCGAGCACCTGGCGGCGGCGGTCGCGGTGCTCCGGGGCCGGCGGGAGGCCCTGGCCCCCCTGCCGCCCGAACCGCCGCCGCCCCCGGCCCGGGACCTCGACCTCGCCGACGTGCGGGGCCAGCATCTCGCCCGCCGGGCCCTCGAGGTCGCCGCCGCCGGCGGGCACAACCTGCTCCTGGTCGGCCCACCGGGGTCCGGGAAGACGATGCTCGCCCGGCGCCTCCCGTCGATCCTGCCGCCCCTCTCCCGCGAAGAGGCCCTCGAGGTCACCCGGATCCACTCCGCCGCGGGCCTCGTCCCGCCGGGAACGGCCCTGCTCGCCCACCGTCCCTTCCGGGCTCCCCACCACGGGGCCTCCCTCGCCGGCCTGGTCGGCGGGGGCGTGCCCCCGCGGCCCGGCGAGGTAACCCTGGCGACCCACGGCGTGCTCTTCCTCGACGAGTTGCCCGAGTTTCCCCGGGCGCTCCTCGAGGCCCTCCGGCAGCCCCTGGAGGACGGGGTGGTCGCCGTCGTCCGGGCGGCCGGCCGGGTGGTCTTCCCGGCCCGGTTCGTCCTCGTCGCCGCGATGAACCCCTGCCCCTGCGGATGGCTCGGGAGCGGCGTGCGGACCTGCCGCTGTTCCCCCCGGCTCCGGCAACGGTACCGGGGCCGGGTTTCCGGCCCCCTCCTCGACCGGATCGACCTGCACGTGGAGGTGCCGGCGGTCCGCCCGGAGGACCTCGAGTCCCGGGCCCCCGGCGAGCCCTCGGCCCGGGTCCGGGAACGGGTGGCCGCCGCCCGGCGCGTGCAGCTCGAGCGGAACCGGCGGGTGGGGGCCGGTCCCAACGCGGGCCTTGCCCCGGGTGCCCTGTCCGAGGTCGCCCGTCCCGTCCCCGCCGCCGCGCGCCTGTTGCGGGACGCCCTCTCGCGGCTGGGGCTCTCCGCCCGCTCCCGGGACCGGGTTCTCCGGGTCGCGCGGACCCTCGCCGACCTCGACGCCAGCGAGCGGATCGAGACGCGGCACGTGGCCGAGGCAGTGCGGTACCGGGTGCTCGACCGGGCCTCCGGGGCAGGGCCCGGCGAACGATGACGGGCAGGGGCGAGACGCGTTCCTTGCGGGTTTCCCGGGGTGGTCCTACGCTCTGGGCACCGTGGCCGGAACGGTCCCCCGGCCCGGGGAGCGAGGCGCGATGACGACGACGGCGATCCCGGAAGGCGCCCGGAACGGCACCGGGATCCCGGCCTCCGGCCGCTGGTCCCGCATGGTCGGGACCCTCGCCGGGATCCTGCTGGGCCTGGTGCTCCTCGCGAGCGCCTGGACGAAAGGGGTGGACCCCGCGGGGTTCGCCGAGCAGATCGTGCGGCTCGGCCTCCTGCCGCCGGGCCTCGCGAACTGGGGCGGAATCCTGGTGATCGGCCTCGAGGCGGGGCTGGGCCTCGCCCTCGTCGCGGGCCTGCGGAGTCGTCCCGTCCTGGCCGCCGTCACCCTGCTGATGGCCGGGTTCGTGGCGATCACGGCGTGGGAGTTCGTCCACCCCCTCGAGGACTACTCCTCCTGCGGGTGCTTCGGGAACCTGGTGCAGCGCACCCCCGGCCAGGCCCTCGCCGAGGACATCGGTTTCCTGCTCCTCGCGCTCCTCTCGTGGGCGGGGCGGCCGCAGCGACTCCCGCGCTGGCGATGGGTCCTGCTGCCCCTCGGGTTCGCCGCCGGGGTGGGCCTCGCGGTCCTGGCTCCGTCGCTCCCCCTGGACGACCTGGCCACCCGGCTCCGGCCCGGCGTGACCGTCGCCTCCCTCCGCATCGACGAGATCGTCCCCGAGCTCCAGGAGGGGACGCACCTGGTCCTGCTCCTCGACCGGGCGGACGAGGCGACCCGCGCGGAGATCCCCCGGGTCAACGAGCACCTCGCCCTCGTCGGGGGACCGGTGGACGTCTTCGGGCTCGCCGAGGAGAACGAGGAGCTCGAGGTGGAGTTCCTGTGGACCGCTGGTCCCGCGTTCGACGTGCGGGGGGCCCCCTGGAGCCTGCTGAAACCGCTTTACCGCAGCCTGCCGCGGAGCTTCCTCGTGAAGGACGGCGTGGTCGTCCGGGTCTGGAACGGGATTCCCCCGGACGAGGACCTGGACCGGCTCGCCGCCGGGAAGGTGCCATGATGCCTGCCGGAAGAACACGTCCCGTTGCCAGCCTGCCGTTCGTCCTTTCCTGCCTTCTGCTCTCCCTTCTCGTCCTTCCGTCCCGCGCGGGGGCGCCCCCGGTCAAGGTCCTCCTGACCGGGCACCTGGAGCTGACCGTCGGGGACGCCGTCGACCCGGAGGCCCGTGTCTACCGGACCGAGGGGGGGGTGCCGCGGGTGCTGGTCGAGAGCGATCAGCTGCCCGGACCGGTCCTGGTGCTCGCCGGGGAGAAGAAGGCCCGTCTCCTGCCGGCCGACGCCGTGGGTCCGGTCGAGGGGGACCCCGACGCCCGGGCCGTCGACGCGAACGCTCCGCCCCTCGAGGAAGCCTCGATCGCGGTCCAGCGAGGCAAGGTGCGGTTCACCCTGGCCGGCAAGACGCTGGTGCTCGGGCCGGGCGAGCCGATGCTGGGCGACCAGTCCCCGGAGGCCCTCCTCGCCCGGATGCCCGAGTACCGGCGGAACGCCGCGAAGTACGTGCCGGCCCGGGGCGACCTCGCGCTGCTGCGGCGCGTCGAGGGACAGGTGGAGGTCCTGGTCCTGTTCGGCACCTGGTGTCCTCACTGCGAGCGATTCGTGCCCCGGTTGATCCGGGTCGTCCGGGAGCTGGGGGAGGTGCCCGGACTCTCCTTCCGGTTCGTCGGCCTGACCGGGGAGATCGAGAAGGACGAGCTCGCCCGGAAGTACGGGGTGCAGGGGGTTCCCACCGCGATCGTCCTCCGGGACGGGAAGGTCGTCGGGAAGATCTACGGGGCGGCCTGGGAACACCCGGAGGCGGCCCTGACGACGATCCTGTTCGGCGACGCGGCGGCGGGGGCCTGAGGCGATGGCCCCTCCCGGCGTTCTCCTGGTCGAGATCCCGGGTGACGTCGCCTGGCTCGACCTGGTCCAGGGGGTCGCCGAGGAGGTCGGCCGGCAGGCCGGGCTCGACGAGGACCAGCGGCTCGACCTCGGCCTGGCCGTCCGGGAGGGAACGATCAACGCGATCGAGCACGGTCACCGCGACCTGCCCGGGGAACCGGTGCGGCTGACCTTCCGGCTGGAGACCGCGCGGGTCCGGGTGGAGATCGCGGACCGGGGACCGGGTTTCGATCCGGCGAGGGTCCCGGACCCGACCGACCCGGAGAACCTCCTCCGGCCTTCCGGTCGCGGCCTGCTGCTGATCCGCAGCCTCGTCGACACGGTGGACTGGCGGACCGGTCCGGACGGCACCACCCTCATCCTCGAGAAGCTCCTCGGGGGTGAGGAGGCGAAGGAGCCCGGATGATCCCGGTGGGTATCGAGCATCGCGACGACGGGGTGACTGTCCTCTCGCCGGCGGGACGGCTGACGATCGGCCCCTCCCTCGCGGCCCTG
>JAMOQA010000012.1 GCA_027064265.1 Acidobacteriota bacterium | reverse complement strand
AAGTTCGCGCGGCGGGTGGACCCCGCCGTGCTCTGGCGGGGACTCCGCCGCCTCGGGTTCGGCCAGCGCACCGGGATCGACCTTCCCGCGGAGAGCCCCGGCAGCCTCGTTCCCCCGTCCGCCTGGCGGGGAACCGACCGGGACGTCGTCGCGTTCGGCCACCGGATGACGGCGACCACCCTCCAGGTGGCCCGGGCGTACGCGACCATCGCCAACGGCGGCTTCCTGGTGACGCCGCGGGTGGCGCGGGCCCTGGGCGACCCCGACGGCGGCTGGCACCCGCGGGCCCTGGCGCCACCCCGCCGGGTGCTCGCGCCGGGCGTCGCCCGCCGGCTCGCCCGCTGGCTGACCGGCCCGATCGAGGGCGAGCACGGGACGGCCCCCCGGGCGGCCCTCGCCGGGTGGCGGGTGGCCGGCAAGACGGGGACGGCGGAGAAGCTGGTCGCCGGCCGTTACGACCGCGGGAAGAACATCGTCACGTTCGCCGGGTTCGCTCCCCTCGAGCATCCCCGGGTGGTCGTCGTGGTCACCATCGACGAACCGACGCGGGGCGGACGCACGGCGGGGGCGGTGGCGGCCCCGGTCTTCGCCCGGGTCACCCGGGAGGCACTCCGCCTCCTGCGAGTGCCGGCGGACCCGGAGCGGCTCCTGGTCACGGGATCTCCCTCCCGGGGAGGGCAGGGATGATCCGGCTGCAACGGTTGATCGAGGGCCTGCCGGGAGTGCGCCTGCGGGGCCCCGGGGACGTCGTCGTCCGGGACATCGTGCTGGATTCCCGGGAGGTGAGGCCCGGCAGCCTGTTCGCGGCCCTGCCCGGGGAACGCACGGACGGACGGCGGTTCGTGCCGGACGCCCTCGGCCGGGGCGCGGTCGCCGTCCTGGCACCGCCACCCTGCCCCGCCCTGCCCGCGGGCGTCGCCGGGCTGGAAGCCGCCGAACCCCGCCGGGTCCTCGCCATCCTGAGCCGGCGCTTCCACGGCACGCCCGACGAGGCCCTGGCCCTGGTCGGCGTGACCGGGACGGACGGCAAGACGACGACGGTGCACCTGCTGGCGGCCGCGCTCCGGGAGGCCGGCGTCGCCGCCGCGGCCCTCGGCACCCTCGGCCTCGCGGGCCCGGGCCTCGCGGAGACCACCGCCCTGACCACGCCGGAGGCTCCCGACCTGTGGCGGCTCCTGGCCCGCGCCCGGGAGAACGGCCTCGCCGCGGTGGCGATGGAGGTCTCCTCGATCGCCCTCGAGAGGGACCGGGTACACGGGGCCCGCTTCCGGGTGGCGATCCTGACCACCCTCGGCCGGGACCACCTGGACCTCCATCCCTCCCTCGAGGCCTACCACGCCGCCAAGAGGCGTCTCTTCGAGGAGCTCGGCGGCGGAGCGACGGCAGTCCTCCCGGCAGCGCTCCCCGGGGCGGACGCCTTCGCCGCCGCCGCCCGGCAGGCGCGCCTGCTGCGGTACGCCGCGGGAGACACGGAGGCGGACGCCGACGTGCAGGCGCGGATCGCCCGGCAGGCCGAGGGCTCCCGGGAAGCGATCGTCGAGGTCGGCGGGGAGGTCCACCGGGCCCCGACCCGGCTCGCGGCGCCGTGGGACGCCGCGAACCTGGCGGCGGCGGTGGCCGGCGCCGTCGCCCTCGGGGCGGACCCGGCGGCGGCGACCCGCGGCGCGGCGGGGGCGGGACAGGTCCCGGGGCGGTGGGAACGGATCGAGGCCGGGCAGCCGTTCCCGGTGATCGTCGACTACGCCCACACGCCGGACGCCCTCGCCCGGGCCCTCGAGGCCCTGCGGCACGAGACCCGGGGAGGGCGGGCGATCGTCGTCTTCGGGTGCGGCGGGGACCGGGACCCCGGCAAGCGCCGGCCGATGGGCCGGGTCGCCGGCCGCCTGGCCGACGTGGTGATCGTGACCGACGACAACCCGCGTTCCGAGGACCCCGAGGCGATCGCCGGGGAGGTGCTGGCCGGGGTCCGGGACGCCGGAGCGGAAGCGCTCCGGGTTGCCGACCGGGAGGAGGCGATCGCCCGCGCCCTCCGGATGGCGAACGACGGGGACGCGGTGCTCGTCGCCGGCAAGGGGCACGAGGCGTACCAGGAGGTGGATGGCCGGCGGCTTCCCTTCGACGACCGCGAGGTGGCCCGCACGCTCCTCGCGGGGAGGGTCTCCCGGTGATCCCGCGGCGCGCGGACGAGCTGGCGGCGGCCGTGGGCGGTCGCCTCGTCGCCGGCGACCCGGCGGTCCGGGTCGGCGGTGCGTCCATCGACACGCGGACGATCCGGCCGGGCGAGGTCTTCTTCGCCATCGTCGCCCGGAACGACGGTCATGCCTTCGCCGCGGAAGCGGCCCGGAAGGGCGCTCCCGCCGTGGTCGCCTCCCGGCCCGTCTCCGTTCCCGCCGGGACCGCCCTGGTTCTCGTCGACGACACGGTGGCGGCCCTCGGGCGCCTGGCGGCCGACGAGCGGCGACGGCGTGCCGGGATGAAGGTCGTGGCGATCACCGGCAGCGCCGGGAAGACGACGACGACGGCCCTCGTGCGGGCCGCCCTCTCCGCCCGCTGGCGCGCGGGCGGAACCCGGGGGAACTGGAACAACCGGCTCGGCCTGCCGCTCTCGATCCTCGGTCTCGACGAGGGCGTCGAGGCGGCCGCCCTGGAACTCGGCATGAATCGCCCGGGAGAGATCCGGGATCTCGCGGAGATCGCCGACCCGGACGTGGGGCTGGTCACCCTGGCCGCACGGGCCCACCTGGGATTCTTCCCGGACGTGCGCGCCATCGCCCGGGCGAAGGCCGAGCTGTGGGAAGCGATGGCGCAGGGGGAGAGAGAGTCGCGGACCGCGGTGCTCCCCGACGACGACCCCGTGCTCCTGGAACTGGCCCGGGCGACCGGCCTGCCGCTGACCAGGTTCGGCGAGGGGCCCGGGGCGGACGTCCGGGCGGAGGAGATCCGGCGCACCCCGGCGGGAGGGATCTCCTTCCGGGTCGAGGGCGTCCGGGTGGAGCTGGCCCTGTGGGGCCGGCACGCGGTGCGGAACGCCCTCGCGGCGCTGGCGGCGGCGCGGGCGCTCGGCATCCCGCTCGCGGAAGCGGCCCCGCGCCTCGCCACGGTGGAACCGCTGCCCGGGCGGGGACGAATCCATCGCCTCGCCGACGGCACGACGGTGGTCGACGAGACCTACAACGCGAACCCCGACGCGGTGCGGACCGTGCTCGCGGCCCTCGCCGGGTTCCCCGCACCGGGGCGGCGGGTGGCCGTCCTCGGCGACATGCTCGAGCTCGGGGAGGCGGCGCCCGCCCTGCACCGGGAGGTCGGCGAGGCCGCGGCCGCCGCCGGCTTCGACCCGGTCTGGGCGGTCGGGGCGTTCGCGGGCGAGGTGGCCCGGGGAGCCGCCGCCCGGGGGGCCACGACCGGCACGTGGCCCGACGCCGACGCGGCGGCCGCGGAGCTGCCGGGGCGGCTCCGGCCCGGCGACCTGGTCCTGCTAAAGGGGTCCCGGGGGGTCCGCCTCGAGCGTGCCCTCGCGTCGCTCCTGGCGACCCGGGGAGCGGAGGAGACGAGATGAGCCGCCCGCTCCCGGCGGATCTCCACGCGGTCCGGGAACTGGTGACCGAGCCGCGGGGGCGTCGTTTCCTCGTGGTCGGCCTCGGCCGCTCGGGGACGGCGGCGACGCGCCACCTCCTCGCCCGCGGGGCGCGGGTGGCCGCGACGGACAGCCGTCCCGCGGAGGAGCTGGGAACCGGCGTCCGCGCCCTCGGCGAGGCGGGGGTCGTCCTCCACCTGGGCGGCCACCCCGACGAGGCGTTCCGCGACGTGGAAGCGATCGTCCTCTCCCCCGGGGTCGATCCGGCCCTCCCGCCGATCGCCGCGGCGGCCGCCCGCGGGGTGCCCCTCCTCTCGGAGATCGACCTGGTCGCCGATCGCCTCGGCGAGAGGGTCCTCGCGGTCACCGGGACCAACGGGAAGAGCACGACGACGGCGCTCCTCGCGGCGATGCTCGCCGAGGCGGGGTTCGACGCGGTCCCCTGCGGCAACTACGGCACGCCCCTCGTCGAGGCGGCGGAAGGAGACCACGCCGGCAGGCGCTATGCCCTCGAGATCTCGAGTTTCCAGCTGGAGACGACCCGCCTCCTCCGCTCCGGCGCGGCGATCCTGCTCGGGGTCCGCCCGGACCACCTGGATCGCCACGGCTCCCTCGCGGCGTACCGCGCGGCGAAGGAACGGGTCTTCCTGCTCCGCGCCCCGGGAACGCCGGCGATCGCCTGCATCGACGACCCCGTGGCGGCGGAGCTGGCCCGGGCGGCGCGGCCGCCGGTGCTCCCGGTGACGCTGGAGGCCCGGCCGGAGGCCGGCGGCTTCCTCGACGGGGACACGCTGGTCCTGCGGCTGCCCGGCGGCCCGGCGATGCCGCTCCTGCGGGTCGGCGAGGTTCCCCTGCCGGGGCGGCACAACCTGTGGAACGTCCTCGCGGCCGCCCTGGCGGCCGCCGTGGCGGGCGCCGGCGTCGGCCAGGTCGCCGCGGCCGTACGCCGGTTCCGGGCCCTTCCCCATCGCCTCGAGGAAGTGACCCAGGTCGGGGGCGTCCTCTTCGTCGACGACTCGAAGGCGACGAACGTCGACGCCGCCCTGCGGGCGATCGAGGCGTTCCCCGGCCGGCGGCTCCACGTGCTGCTCGGGGGACGGGACAAGGACGGCGACTTCCGTCCGCTGGCCGCGGCCCTCGTCGCCGCGGGAGCGCGGGCGGTCACCTACGGGGAGGCCGGCCCGCGCATCGCGGACGTCCTCGAGGCCGAAGGGTTCCGGGACGTGGAACGGTGCGCGGACCTCGCGGAGGCGACGCGGCGGGCCTTCTCCGCCGCGAATCCGGGGGACGTGGTGCT
>JAMOQA010000011.1 GCA_027064265.1 Acidobacteriota bacterium | reverse complement strand
CCTTCCGGGCAGACCCCCTCGCGCCGGTCAGCGCTCCTCGCCGGCGGTGCGGCGGTGGACGAGGTACTCGCCGGAGACGATCCGTTCCCACCAGGGGCGGTGGTCCCGGTACCAGCGGACGGTTTCGCGCAGGCCCTCCTCGAGGTCGACGGTCGGCTCCCAGCCGAGCTCCTCGCGGGCCCGCGTGGCGTCGACCGAGTAGCGCCGGTCGTGGCCCGGCCGGTCGGGCACCGTGACGACCCGGCCACCCCGGACGCCGCACTCCTCCTCCACGAGGCGCAGGACGTCCCGGATCATCACCAGGTTCTCCCGGTCGGCGCCGGTCCCGAAGTTGTAGACCCGGCCGCTCTCCCCCTTCTCGAGGGCGAGGAGGATCCCCCGGCAGTGGTCGGAGACGTGGAGCCAGTCCCGGCGGTAGAGGCCGTCGCCGTAAACCGGCAGCTCCCCCGCCTCCATCGCCCGGACGATCATCAGGGGGAGGAACTTCTCGGGGAACTGCCAGGGGCCGTAGTTGTTCGAGCAGCGGGTGACGACGACGTCGGCACCGTAGGTGTGGGCCCAGGCGAGGGCGAGCAGGTCGGCGGACGCCTTCGAGGCCGCGTACGGGGAGTTCGGCCGGAGGGGGGTCTCCTCGGTGAACGGCGGGTCGTCGGGCTCGGCGAGGGCGCCGTAGACCTCGTCGGTGGAGACGACGACGACCCGGATCCCCCGGCGCCGGGCCTCGTCGAGGACGACCCGGGTACCGAGCACGTTGGTCCGCAGGAAGGCCTCCGGTTCCTCGATGCTCCGGTCGACGTGGGACTCGGCGGCCAGGTGGAGGATCGCCTCCGCCCCCTCGGCGGCCTCGGCGACCGCCGCCTCGTCGGCGACGTCTCCCCGGACGAACCGGTAGCGCGGGTCGTCCTCGAGGTCGGCCAGGTTCTCCGGGTTGCCGGCGTAGGTCAGCTTGTCGAGGTTCGTCACCTCGACCCCGCGCTCTTGGACCAGCATCCGCACCAGGTTGCTGCCGATGAACCCGCAGCCCCCGGTCACCAGCACGTGCCGCGGGAGGCTCACCGGTCCCTCCGGTCCCAGTCGAACGGGATCTCGTTGGCCACCGGGTGCCAGCGCTCCTCGTCCGGGTCCTTCCGGTCGTACGGCCGGTCGGTCAGCACGACGACCACGGCTTCCTTCTCCCCGTAGCCCTTGAGCCCGAACCAGACCCCCGGCGGGATCGTCACCCGGAGCGGCTGGTGGTCCCCGAGGAACAGCTCCATCAGCTCGCCGTACGTCGCGGAGCCCTGCCGGTCGTCGAAGAGGCCGAGCCGGGCCATCCCCGAGACGACGGCGAGCACGTCGGTCTTCTCCCGGTGCCGGTGCCAGGCCTTGATCGCGCCGGGGAGCACCGTCGTCACGTGGACCTGGCCGAAGGAGGGCAGGTTCCCGTCGTCCGAGCGGAACAGCTCCGCGAGGCGCCCGCGCTCGTCGGGCCTCCACTCGATGCGGTCGATCCTGACGCCCTCGATCATCGGCGGCCTCCCTCCACCAGATCCTCCCGGTTCGCGCCGGTGCGGGCCACCAGGTTCTGGGCCCGCAGGAGCGAGTCGAACGTGCCCGCATCGGTCCACCAGCCCGAGAGCACGTCCCACTCGAGGGCGCCCCGGGCCAGGTAGGCGTTGTTGACGTCGGTGATCTCGTACTCGCCCCGGGCGGACGGGGTCAGTCCCCGGATGATCTCGAAGACGTCCGCGTCGTAGAAGTAGACCCCGGTGATCGCGTACCGCGAGGGGGGATCCGCCGGCTTCTCCTCGATGGCGACGATCCGGTCCCCCTCGAACCGCGGGACGCCGAACCGCTCCGGGTCGGGGACCTCCTTGAGGACGACCCGGGCGCCGCCCCCCTGCTCGAGGAAGGCCCGGGCGATCTCCCGCAGGTTCCCCTCGTAGAGGTTGTCGCCCAGGACGACGGCGATCGGCTCCCCCGCCGCGAACGGCTCCGCGAGGCGGAGGGCGTCGGCGATTCCCCCCTCCCCCTCCTGGTACGCGTAGGTGACCGAGCGCAGGCCGAGTTCCCGGCCGTCCCCGAGGAGGCGCATGAAGTCGCCGGCCGACGTGCCGCCGGTGACGAGGAGCACGTCCTCCACCCCCATCAGGCGCAGGCACTCGATCGGGTAGTACACCATCGGCCGATCGTAGACCGGCAGGAGGTGCTTGTTCGTCACCTTGGTCAGCGGGTAGAGCCGGGACCCGAGGCCTCCCGCGAGCACGACCCCTTTCAGCATCGTCCGCTCCTTCCCGGGGAGGCTAGGGCTCCCCTCCCGGGCCCGTCAACCCTGCGCGGGCGCCCCGGGACCCGCCTCCGTAGAATGACCGCCGGCAAGGGAGGCCGAAGATGGAGATCGCGCTCTGCGGGCTGCCCCGCTCCGGCAAGACCACGCTCTGGACGATCCTGACCGGCATCGAGGTGCCGCCGGGGGCCAAGGCGGAGACCCGCAAGGGGGTCACCCGGGTCCCGGACGAGCGGCTGCTGCGCCTTTCCGAGATGTACCACCCGAAGAAGACGACGCCGGCCACGGTGACCTACGTGGACGTGCGGCCGGTGGAGCGGGGCCAGGGGCGGGCGGACAACCCGGTGCTCGCCGAGCTGCGCCCCGCCGACGCCCTGGTGCTCGTCCTGCGGGCCTGGGACGACCCGGCGGACCCCCACCCGGAGGGGTCGGTCGACCCGGCCCGGGACCTCGAGCTGATCGAGACCGAGTTCCTCCTCGCCGACCTGGACGTCGCCCAGCGGCGGCTCGAGCGCCTCGAGGCCCTGGTGAAGAAGGCGGGCCGGGCCGAGGACAGGAAGGAGAAGGAGCTCCTCGCGAAGGTCGTCGGGTGGCTGGAGAGCGAGCGCCCGCTGCGGGAAGCGGAGTTCTCCGCCGAGGAACGGAAGCTTCTCCGCGGATACGCGTTCCTCACCGCCAAGCCGTTGCTGGTCGCGCTGAACCTCCCCGAGGACCGGACCGCGGACCTCGGCAGGGACGCGGCGGAGCTGGGCCTTGGTGACCTCGCCTCCCGGCCCGGCCACGACTTCGTCGCCCTCTCGGCGAAGATCGAGCAGGAGATCGCCTCCCTCTCGCCGGAGGACGCGGCCGCGTTCCGGGCGGACCTGGGCATCGAGGAGCCCGCCCTCGACCGCCTGATCCGGGCCAGCTACCGGCTGCTCGGCCTGATCTCGTTCTTCACCGTCGGGGAGGACGAGTGCCGGGCCTGGTCGATTCCCGCCGGGTCGACCGCCCGGGAGGCGGCCGGCGCGATCCACACCGACCTCGCCCGGGGGTTCATCCGGGCCGAGGTGGTGCCGTGGGACAGGCTGCTCGAGGCGGGGTCGATGGCGGCGGCCCGGGAGAAGGCCTGGCTGCGCCTCGAGGGGAAGGACTACGTGGTCCAGGACGGCGACGTGGTCCACGTCCGCCACTCCGGCTGACCGGCGCGTCGCCCGATGCGGGCGCCCTGCCGGGCGCCCCTACCGATTCCGCGTATCGTGGTTTCCCGCAGGGGGCGGCCGGAAGGCCGCCCGACGATGCCGATCGCACGCGGTGCCCCGGAACGGACGCGTCGCCCGATGCGGGCGCCCTGCCGGGCGCCCCTACGCGTGTCGCGCGGCGCGGAGGGCGGTGGCGAGGGCGCGGGCGACCTCGGCGGGCTCGCCCGGCTGGAGGGTCCGCGGGTCGAGGAGGATCTCCCCCTCCCGCGCCCGGGCGACCACCGGGGGCTCCCCCGCGCGCAGGGCGGCGAGGAGGCCCTCGTCCCCCGGCGGCTCCGGTGGGCGCACCGCGACGAGGCGCGTCGGCAGGTCCTCCTCCGGGGCCGCGCCACCGCCGACCCGGGAGGCGCCCGGGATCACCCGGACCGACACGCCTTCTACCCCCGCCCGGGCCAGCTCGCGCCGCACCCGGCGGGCGAGGGACCGGGCCGCCCGGACGAGCTCCTCTTCCCCCAGGGAGAGCATCCGGGCCGCCGGCACCAGGGCTCCCGGGTCCTCCGAGAGGTGCGCCCGGCAGGTGGCGGCGAGGGCGGCGAGGGTGAGCTTGTCGGGCCTGAGGGCCCGGGCGAGGGGGTTCCTCCCGCAGGCGGCCACCAGCTCGCGCCTTCCAACGAGGATTCCCGCCTGGGGCCCCCCGAGCATCTTGTCCCCGGAGAAACAGACCAGGTCGGCCCCCTCCGCGAGCAGCTGCTCCACCGAGGGCTCGGACGCCGGGCCGGGAGAGTCGCGGAAGAGGCGCCCGCACCCCTGGTCCGCCACCACCGGCACCCCCCGCTCCCGGGCGAGGCGCGCGAGGTCGGGAAGGGCCACCGCCCGGGTGAACCCGATCACCCGGTAGTTGCTGGGCCAGACCTTGAGGACGAGCCCGGTCTCCGGGCCGATCGCGGCCTCGTAGTCCCGCAGGTGGGTCCGGTTGGTCGTGCCGACCTCCCGGAGCACCGAGCCGGACCGCTCGAGGATCTCGGGAATCCGGAACGAGCCGCCAATCTCGATCAGCTCCCCCCGGCTGACGACGGTCTCCTTCCCCCGGGCGAAGGTGTTGAGCGCCAGCAACACCGCCCCGGCGTTGTTGTTGACCACCATCGCCGCGTGCCCCGGGAACAGGAGGCCGAGCAGGTCGTCCACGTGGTCGTGGCGGTAGCCGCGCTTCCCCGCCGCAAGGTCGTACTCGAGGTCGCAGTAGCCCCGGGCCGCGCGGACCAGCTCGGCCAGGACCTCGGGGCCGAGGGGAGCCCGGCCCAGGTTCGTGTGGAGCACGACCCCCGTCGCGTTGATCACCCGGCGGGGTCGCGGCCGGCGCACCCGGGTGCATGCGGCGCGCACCTCGTCCGCGATCTCCCCGGGCCCCGGAACGTCCTTCCCCCGCCGGGCCCGCTCTCGGGCGGCCTCG
>JAMOQA010000010.1 GCA_027064265.1 Acidobacteriota bacterium | reverse complement strand
GGGCGTAGGGGCGCAGCGTGCTGCGCCCGTGTGCCGCGCAGCGGCACCGCGGGACGGGCGGTGGGCCCGCTCCGGGCGGCGAGCGCGCCCCCGCAGCAAGGGGTTCCCCCCGTTCCTGTGCTTGCCCGGATCATGCATGATCCGGGCTAGGACCAGATGCGCCCGAGGAACTCCTTCATCTCGGGAACGCCCCCCTGAAAGACCAGGTACCCGTCGTGGGGCTCCCGCGGCGTGATCTCGCCGGCGATCGGCGTCTGCATCAGCTCGACGACCTTCTCCGGGTCGTCCGGGTGCATCCCGAGGGCCCAGCCCAGCTTGATGTACGCCACCTCCGGCAGCATGTTCGCGAGCGGGATCACGCCGAGACCGAGGATCTCCCGGCCGGTCTCGTAGACGTACATCTGCACGAAACCCCACAGGGTCTGGAGCGTCATGAAGACGAGGACGCCGGCGTCGCGGGCGCGCTCGAGGGCCGGGTAGAGCCTGCGGTTGACGTGCCCGAGGCCGGTGCCGGCGAGGACGATCCCCCGGTAGCCCTTCTCGACCAGCGCGTCGATCACGTCCGGGTGCATGTTCGGGTAGTAGTAGGCGATCGTCACCCGCTCCTCGAACACCGGGTGGATCTCGACCTCCCGGTCGTCACGGCGGGGCGCCCACCCCTCCTGGAGCGGCGTCAGCTTCCCGTTCTCCACCATCGCGAGGGGGATGTCCCCGATCGTGCGGAACGTGCTCCGGGTCGAGCTGTGCATCTTCCGCACCCGCGTCCCGCGGTGGAGCAGGTTGTACCGGTCGGAGGTCGGCCCGAACATGCAGACCATCACCTCGGCGATCGGGCCGTGGGCCGCCGTCCAGGTCGCGTTGATCAGGTTCTGGGCGGCATCGGACGAGGGCCGGTCCGACGACCGCTGGCTGCCGACCATCACGATCGGCACCGGCGGCCGCTGCACCATGAAGGAGAGCGCCGCGGCGGTGTGGTGCATCGTGTCGGTGCCGTGCCCGATCACGATCCCGTCGTACCCCGCGCGGATCGCCTCCCCGATCTTCTCCGCCAGGACCAGGTACTGCTCGGGTCCCATGTTCTCGGAGAAGACCCCGAACAGCTTCTCCGTCTCCAGGTTGCAGATGTCGGCGAGTTCCGGGACCGAGCCGTAGAGCTCTCCCGGGCTGAAGGCCGGGATGACCGCCCCGGTGCGGTAGTCGAGCCGGCTGGCGATCGTCCCGCCGGTGCCGAACAGCTTCACCCGCGGCTTCGCCGGGTCGACCGGGAACTCCTGCTCGGGGATCCGGTACTCCGCGCGGAAGTAGCCGGTCTTCTCGATCGACTGGATCGTGTCGTACCGGAGACCGACGTTGTAGCCGCTGCCCAGCTTCAGGACGAGGTGGTACGGGTCCGCCGTCTCGGAGCGCGGCAGGATCAGCCCCTCGAAGACCCCCTTCGTCGTCTTCGCCCGGACGATGCACCAGACGGTGACGCCGTTCTCCTTCAGCACGGAGAGCAGGGGCTCCCGGTAACCCTTGTAGTCGTCGGGATGCGCGCCGCTGCCCGGCGCGGGTCCCTTCCCGTCGCCGCTCATGCCGTCTCCTCCGCGAGAGCGGCGAGCAGCCGCTCCCGGACCGTCGCCGCCGGGACCCGGCCGCGCAGGGAGGCCATCGCCCGTCCCATCGCCCAGCGCAGCCGCACCTCGACCGGCCGGCCGGGCAGTTCCTCCCGGGCCCGGGCGGCCACCTCGGCGACGACCTCGTCGAGACGGGCGTCCTCGTCGCCCCGCTTGCGGAACCCGTCGAGGATCTCGACGGCGTCGGCCTCGGGCCGGTCGAGCAGCTCGGCGAGGGCCGCGTCGAGGGCGTCCGGCTCGATCTCCCCGGCCTCGACGGCCCGCACCAGGGGCGCGAGCCGCTGGGCGGAAGGCAGGCGGTACGGGTACGAACGGGCGGCGACTCCCCGGGACGGATCGATCACCGATTCGAGCCGGCCCCGCCGGTACGCCCAGGGGATCCGCCGCGCCAGGGCGTCGGCGAGGCGACGGGCGATCTCCCCCTCCCGGGGCTTCAGCTCGTCGTAGAGATCCGCCCACGGGGCTCCGGCGAGCTCCCAGGCCGCCCGCGGGGAGAGCCCCATCCGCTCGTAGCGCGCCTGGCGCTCCCAGGGGGTCTCCGGCAGCCGGGCGGAGATCTCCGCGACCCACTCGTCCGGGATCGCGACCGGGGGGGTGTCCGTGTCCGGGTACATCCGGTCCGGCCCCGGCAGGATCCGCTCGAAGCCGGTGGTCCCGTCGGGGAACGCCTGGCGGGTCTCCGCCGGGATGCCGTCGAGCGCCTCCCGGGCGCGGATCAGGATCTCCCGGGCCGCGGTGTCCGCGTCCCGCCGCGGCCCCCACACGACGACCAGCGCGTCCTCCGCTCCCGCCCGCAGCGCCTTCCGCACCTGGTTCCAGGGGCCGGAGCCGAGGCCGTAGTCCCCGAGGTCGGAATGGACGAGGAACGGCTGCCCGGTCAGGCAGGCGATCACCCGCACCCGGTCGGCCAGCTCCCGGGAGAAGGTGATCCCCGGCTGGGTTCGCCGTGCCAGGAGCCCGGCGAACCCCGGCAGGCGCACGGCGACGACCGTCTCGCCCTCCTCGATCGCGTCGAGGACGGGACGGAAGGCACAGCGCCGGAGCAGGGATCCCACCTCGGCAACGAGGGGGGACGTCTCCCAGGCGAAACCCTGCGGCGGGTCGGGAAGCATCTCGGGGGTCACGCCCCGCCGCCGCAGCTCCTCCCGGATCCGCAGCAGGTTGAGCTGGCGGAACGCCTCCACGTGGACGAGCCGCGGCAGGCCGCGGTGATGGGGAACTCCCTTGATCTCGATCCGGCGACCGCCGGCGACGGAGACGTTCACGTCCTGGCGCGCGGCTCCCGGGCCGCGGAGCACCTTGCCCGTCGCCCGGGCCACCCGCGCCACCAGCCGCGCGCCCGCCTGGAGCTCGGCCGGGGTCAGGAACTCCGGCTCCGTCACGGTCTCGGTGAGGGGCACCCCGAGCCGGTCGGTGCGGAACACGATGCGATGGCCGACGTCGGAGACCTCCCGGCAGGAATCCTCCTCGAGGGAGAGCTGGCGGATGCGCAGGTCCCGGTCGATGCCGAGATCCGGGACGCGGAACGGGATCACGCCCCCCACCCCCATCATCGCCGTCCGCTGGAACCCGGTGGGGATCGAGCCGTCGAGGTACTGCTTGCGCATCACGTGGAGCTCGGTGACCAGGTCGAGGTTGAGCAGGCGGCAGATCTCGAGGGCGATCCCCACCGCCTCCCGGTCGATCTCGAAGGGGGGCGTGTCGTCCATCTCGTAGGTGCACACCGTGCCGCGCTCGAGGAGGTAGACGATCTCCTTGCGCGTCTTGAACTCCATCAGCGCGGTGCCGTCGTACTCCCCCAGCTCGCTCAGGGTCGGACGCATGTGGCGGAGCACCTCGGCGTCGACCCGGGTGGTGCGGAGGCCGGCGGGACAGCGGCAGAACAGCTTCCCCCGGGTGGCGAGCTGCTGGTGGACCTCGAGCCCCGCCATGAACCCGAGTGCGGCGTAGTCGTCCGGCGTCATCTCCCCGAACTCGCGGTCCGGGAAGTCGAGGGGCGGATCGGTCCGCGGGTTGAAGTCGGCGGGGGGGCGGACCCCTCCCCGGTGGATCTCGGTCTCGGCCACGGGATCTGTCCTCTCGCGGGGGGTCGGGGGATTATACGGCGCGGTCCCGCCGGGAACCGCTGCCGCGACAAGGGTTCCCGGGGTAAGATGTCCGTTGCGCACCCCCCTTCCTGCGACTGATTTGCAGGAAGGCCAGCGACGGCCTATGATCTTCCCCGAAACCGGCACCGTGGCCGGGGAGATCACCGTGCGGAAGGCGCCCCTCATGACCGGAACCCAGAGCCTCGAGACCGCCCCCGCGGGCGTCCCCCTGCGGGTGGCCGCCATCCACGGGGGCCGGGAGGTCCGGGCCCGGCTCTCCGCCCTCGGGATCCTGCCCGGCACGACGCTGCGGGTCGTCAACCGCGGCCCCCTCGGCGGCCCGGTGCTGGTGGACGTCGGTGGCACGCGGGTGGCGATCGGCCGGGGACTCGCCCGGAAGGTCGCGGTGAGCGGAACCGGTCCCGCCTGAGGGACCGCGACCCGAGAAGGGGCGCCATGCGCATCGTCCTCGTCGGTCAGCCCAACGCCGGGAAGAGCACGATCTTCAACGCGATCGCCGGCTATCGCGCGGCGACGGCCAACTTCCCCGGCACGTCGGTCTCGTTCCTCGAGTCCCGGACCCTGATCGGGGACCGGGAGGTCGAGGTGGTCGACCTCCCGGGCACATACTCCCTGACCAGCCAGGACGCGGCCGAGCAGGAAGCCCTGCGCTACCTGCTGTCCCACCGGGACGACACGGTCCTCGTCAACGTGGTGGACGCCTGTCACCTCGGGCGTTCCCTCGAGCTGACCCTCCAGCTCCTCGAGCTCGGTCTCCCGGTGGTGATCGCCCTCAACATGCTGGACGACACCCGGCGCAAGGGGATCGAGATCGATCCGGAGGCCCTCTCCCGGGAGCTCGGGATCCCGGTGGTGCCGACGATCGCCCGCCGCGGGCGGGGAATCGCGGAGCTGGTCCGGGAAGCGGTGCGGGCCGGAGAGGAACGCCGGGCGCCCCGCCCGATCCTCTGCGACCTGGAAGTGGAGGACGCGATCCGGCAGGTGATCGAGCTCCTCGGCGACCGCCCGCTCCTGGGCGCGCCCCCGCGCCTCGCCGCGATCAAGCTCCTGGAGCGGGACCCCCTCTTTCACCGGCACCTGCGGGAAGAGCACCCGGAGGTGGCCGAGGCCGTGGAGCGGGTGATCCGGCACCTCGAGGAAATCCATGGCTGGCCGGCGGACCAGGTCGTATCC
>JAMOQA010000009.1 GCA_027064265.1 Acidobacteriota bacterium | reverse complement strand
GGCAGGGACGGCGTGACCGAGCCGGTGCTGGTGCACCGTGTCCGGCCGGTCTACCCGGAGAAGGCGAAGAAGCGCAGGATCGAGGGGAAGGTGATCTTCCAGATCGTCATCCGGGAGGACGGCACCGTCGGCGAGGTGAAGGTGCTCAAGGAGCCCGCCGCCGACCTCGGGTTCCGCGAAGCGGCCGTCGCGGCGGTGAAGCAGTGGCGCTACCGGCCGGCGACGAAGGACGGGAAGCCCGTGCCGGTCTACTTCACTGTCGTCGTGAAGTTCAGGCTCGACGAGGAAGCCCCGGACGAGGGCTCGCGCGGCTGAGGTGCGCAGGGCGGGGCGGCGGGCGCCCGATCCCCCGCCGCCCCGCTTGACGATACCGCGGCCCGATCCCATCAGGATCCCGTCGAGAAAAGGCGCGGGCCCCGGTCCCCGCCCGCGCGGAGCGGCGGGCGAGAGACGTCCCGCCCGCCGCGAGAAGCCACGAGGAAGGAGAGAGAGCGATGAGGATGCTCGACGGGATCCGTCTGTTCACCGTGCTGGCCTTGACCTGTGCCCTCGCCCTCGGCGGTGCGCTCGCCGCCCCGGCCCCCGGCAAGGCCGCCCCGAAGGACCACCCGGCGAAGGCCGCCACGGCCGACGAGGGGAAAGCGGCCGAGAAGGAGGCCGGCGCCCGGGCCGCCGAGGAGCGCAAGAAGATCGTCGAGGAGGCGGTCACCGCCCTCGCCCGGGTCAACCTGGCGCTCCGGCACCTGGACCGGGGCAAGAACGACGAGGCCCTCGACGACCTGGCGGTCGCGGTCGGCAAGCTGGAGCTGATCGTCGCGCGCTACCCGGAGCTGTCCCTCGCGCCGGTCGACGTGCGGGTGATCACCCATGACCTGAAGGCGGACGTGGCCGAGATCCGCGACGCGGTGGAGAAGGCCCGCGACGCGCTGGACGACGGCCGGGTCCAGGAGGCGCGCCGGACGCTCCGCGACCTCGGGAGCGAGATCATCGTCCGGGTCGTGAACATCCCCCTCTCCACCTGGCCCGACGCGATCAAGCAGGTCGTGCCCCTGATCGACGCCGGCAAGATCGACCAGGCGAAGGAGGCGCTCGAGGCCGCCCTTTCGACGCTGGTGGTGGTCGACACGGTGATCCCGCTGCCCGTCGTGCGGGCGGAGGCGTGGCTCAAGCGGGCCTCCGAGCTGGCGAAGAAGGAGAAGCGCACGAAGGAGGAAGAGCAGGACCTGGCGGACTACCTGGAGAAGGCCCGCCGCCAGCTCGAGCTGGCCGAGGCCCTCGGGTACGGCGCCCGCGAGGACTACGCGAAGTTCTACGACACCATCGCCGAGATCGAGAAGAAGACCCGGGGCGGCGGTACCGAGACCGGCCTGTTCGATCGCCTGCGCCGCTCGATCGAGGAGTTCAAGAAGAAGCTCTGAGCTGCGTTCCCGGACCCGGCCGCGACCCGGTCCGGGAACCGGGTTCCTCCCCGCGGGCCCGGTGCGGGCCCGGCCGCCGGCCGGGCCCCGCCGGGCCCCCTCGTGTCCCGGGTCAGGGGAGGCAGGAAAGGAAGGTTCGCGCAGGAACGATGAGTGGCGGGCCGGGTTCGGCGAAGGGGTCGCGATCGACGAAGGGCAGGTCCATGGCGACCTGGAAGGCGTAGGGGGCCCCGGTCAGCCGCTGGTACCGCGCCAGCGCCGGGGAGAGGGGTGCCCGGCCCGAGAGTTTCACCTCGACGAGCAACCACGGGCTCCCGTCGCGTACCAGGCAGAAGTCGACCTCGTTTCCTTCCTTGTCCCGCAACCAGTGAAGCGCAAACTCGCCCTCTCCCCGGTCGGTCCACAGGTGGGCGGCCTTGAGGAGGGCGGAGCCGATCATGTTCTCGGCCCGCGCCGCCTCGTCCGGGACCGATGCCCAGTCCCACAGGTAGACCCTGGGCTCCTTGCGCAGGGAGCGGGGAATGCTCCGGTACCAGGGTCGAACCGACCACGCGAGATGGAGGGCCTCGAGGAGCCGGGTCCAGCGGATCACGGTGTCCGGGGCGGCGCGCACGGCGCGCGCCAGGGCCTGGTAGCGGACGGGGCTGCCCACCTGGCGGCGCAGGAGTTCCGCGAGCAGCTCGACCCGATCCACCTCGTGGACCCGGCTGAGGTCCCGCAGGTCTTCCCGGAGCAGCAGCTCCCACCGCATCCGCTCCCAGCGGCGGCGGAACCGTCGCTCTCCGCGCAGGAACGGTTCGGGGAAGCCGCCGAGGTCCCGGAGCGCCACGAAGGCGTCTTCCTCGAGGGGAGCCGGCCCCGAGAGGAGCCCCGCGGCCGGGGGAGCCGGGCGCACGAGTTCGCCGACGGAGAGCGGATGGAGCCGGTACCCGTACCACCGGCCGAGCAGGCTTTCCCCGCCGCGCCGGAACAGGTCCAGCCGCGCGCTGCCGGTGACGATCACCCGGACCCGTTCCTTCCAGCGGTCGTGGAACCCCTTGAGCAGCACCTTCCAGCGCCGGAATCGATGGATCTCGTCGAGGACGAGGACCGGGGGGGGATCCTGGAGACGGTCCAGTTCGAGGGCGCGGGCCAGCGCGGCGGGGCCGGCCAGGATCCGCTCCCGGTCGTCCAGGTCGTCCCAGTCCAGGTAGGTCTCGGGACCGAGACGCTCCGCGATCCTCCTGGCGGTGGTGGTCTTGCCGACCTGCCGGGGCCCCGTCAGGAAGAGCATCGCCGACGTCTCCCGGAAATGCTCGAGGGCAAGGGGTTCGTAGAGCCGGGGCAGAACGGCCATCTTCACGCGCCTCGTAGAATGGTCGTGACCATCATACGATATATCCAAAAACAGTCAAGAGACTCCTCCGGGCAGGAGTCACTCGCCGTCGAGGAAGGCACGGACGACCGGGTCCTGGCGGAGCCCGGCGAGCTCCTCCGGCGTGGGAAGGACCGGGCGGTCCCGCTCGGCGTCGACGATGCAGAGGAAGGAGAGGGGTGCGTCCGGCGCCGCGCGGAGCTGGTGCCAGGTGTCCGGGGGGATCGCCACCAGGTCCCGCGGGGCGACGTCGAAGATCTCCCGGCCGACGAGGACCCGTCCCCTCCCTTCGAGGACGATCACCGCGTGGACGTGGCGGTGCCGCTCGAGGGTCGTGTAGCCGCCGGCGCCGATGGTGAAACAGCGGACCTGGCAAAGGAGGCCCCAGGGAGCGTCGAAGAGGACACGGCGCGTGACGTCCCGGAAGTCCGCCTCCCCGGCGGCCTTGTAGGGCCGGGCCGGGACTCCCTCCCAGTCGCAGGGGGCGACTTCCCGGCGCAGGAACGGCGTTTCCCGCGGGACCTTCGGCGCGCTCACGGCGACACCTCCTCGGAGGCCTCGGTGACCGCCCGGACGAACGCCCGGGCCCGTTCCTCCAGCCGATCCTCGGCGAGGTAGAGGCTGCCCCCGACCAGCAGCATGACGTCCCGCCCGTAGAACCGGAGCAGCTCCGGGATCCGGTCGAGGGTCATCCCGCCCGCGGGAACCGGGAGCGCGGGCGCGAGGCCGTGCCACGGTTCGCGGAGGCGATCGGCGATGGCCCGGCAGGTCTCCTCGCGCCAGGCGAAGCGGCCCCCGGCGTGGGGGAAGATCGAGGCGTCCGCGCCGAGCAGCCGGAAGAGCCGGCCGAGCAGCAGCTCCGGGGCCACCCTGCCGGCCCCGCCCCAGGAGGGATGGGCGAGGATCACGAGGCGTCCTTCCCGGGCGAGGTCGGCGAGGAGGCCGACGCCGGCCAGCATCGGGGAGACCATCACCGCCCGGATCCCCAGCCGGGCGAGCAGCTCGATCCGGGCGGGCAGCTCCCGGGGGGACCCGGCCAGGTAGGGGGTGTAGACGGGACGGCGACCGGTCTCGTCCGCGACCCGGTCGAGGGCCCGGGTCACCGCCCGGACCCGGGCCTCGAACCGGCACGTCTCCTGGTCGACGAGTCCCTGGTCGTCCTTGACGAGGTCGATCCCCGCCCGGGCGAACGTGGCGGCGAAGTCCGCGAGGGCTTCCGGCGAGAGTCCCATCGGCTTGAGGGCCGCGGCGGTCAGTGCCCGGTCCCGGACCCCGGCGAGTTCGCGGATGCCCGCGATCCCGTGGCGTGGGCCCCCGAAGACGCGGGCGGCTCCCGCGGGGAGCTCGAGGTCGACCAGTTCCACGTCCGGCTGGAGCGACGTGTTGCCGAACAGGACTCCGAGCAACAGGAGCGGATCGTCGCCGAAGCAGGCGAGAGGGTAGGCGATCTCGGCGAGGTGCGTGCCCCCCGGCTCCGGGCGGACGTCCCGCACCCTGCCGAGGATCTCCCGCTCGACGAACGGGTCGGTCACGGCGGCACGGGGAAGCTCAACCGTCTGCTCGAGGGCGATCGCCTCGGCCCGCTCCCGAACGTCGGCCGCGGGCGCGTGGAGGCGATAGACCGCGACGAGGGCGTTCATCTCGCCGTGCCGCGCCTCAGGCGCGGGTCTTGAAATCCTTCCCCAGCCAGCCCTTGAGCAGGACCAGGATGACCGGGGACGTGATCGCGATCAGGCCGAACCAGAACCACATCTGCTCGGGATGGCGCGGGCCCTCGGCGGGGCAGAAGTGCTGCATGAACCAGCCCGAGTAGAACGGGACGAGCATCTTGGTCAGGAACCAGGGGAACTGGGCCACCCCCATGTAGATGCCGGTCTTCCCCTCCGGGGCGATCTCCGCGGCGTACTGGAGGAACCGCGGCTGCCACATCGCCTCGCCGACCGTCATCACCACCAGGTAGGCGAACAGCGTGACGGCATTGGTGCCGAGGGCGAGGAAGAATGCCGGCGCCGCCATCACCGCCGTGCCGAGGATCATCATGTTGTAGACCTTCGCCCTCTGGGTCATCGCGGTGACGATCGGCACCAGGATGAAGATCAGCAGCGGGTTGAAGTTCGCCGCCACCTCGA
>JAMOQA010000008.1 GCA_027064265.1 Acidobacteriota bacterium | reverse complement strand
GGAAGCGATCGAGACCCTCCCGCAGGACCAGGTCGGGGACCGCCCGCGGGACGACCCGGAAGCCGGTCAGGAAGGCGGCCTCGTGGAGGGCGAGGGTGTCCGCGGGGTCGGCCATCGCAAGGTGGAGGTCCTCGCCGTCCACCCGGACGGGGAGCACCCGGTGCCTGCGGCAGAACTCGGGAGAGAGGAGAGCCGCCACCTCGGGGGCCGCCCCGAGGACCTCCGCCCGGCGGATCGGCCGGACGCCGAAGACCTCGCCCAGCACTTCCGCCAGGTCGTCGGGGGAGACGTAACCGAGCTGCAGGAGATGGGAGCCGAGCGGCCCACCGCCCGCCGTGCGCTGGCGGGCGAGGGCCTGCTCGAGCTGGTCCGCGGTGACCTTCCCCGCGGCGACCAGGGCTTCCCCCAGCCGCTGTTGCCGGTCCCGCTCCATCGCGGCGCCCTCCGCGGCCGGCGCGGGTGGAACCGGGGCGGCCTACTGGCCGGCCTGCTCCCGCATCGCGGCCTTCCGGGACAACCTTACCCGCCCCTGGCCGTCGATGTCGATCACCTTGACCAGGACCTCGTCCCCTTCCTCGATCTCGTCGGTGGTCTCCTTGACCCGGTGTTCGGCGATCTCGGAGATGTGGAGCAGACCCTCGACACCCGGGAGGATCTCGACGAAGGCACCGAAGTTGGTCGTGCGGACGACCCGGCCCAGGTAGATCTTTCCCAGCTCCGCCTCGGCGGTCAGCTCCTTGATGATTTCCGCCGCCTGGCGGGCCCCGTCGAGGTCGACCGAGGCGATGTCCACCCGGCCGTCGTCCTCGATCGAGATCTCGCAGCCGGTCTTCTCCTGGATCGAGCGGATGATCTTTCCGCCCGGGCCGATGATGTCCCGGATCTTGTCCTTCGGGACCCAGATCGTCAGGATTCGCGGGGCGTAGGGCGAGACGTCCTCCCGCGGCTTCGAAAGCACGCCGTCCATCGCGTCCAGGAGGAACATCCGGGCCCGCCGCGCCTGCTCGAGGGCCTCGGCCATGATCTCCCGGGTGATCCCCGTGATCTTGATGTCCATCTGGAGCGCGGTGACCCCGTCCCGGGTACCGGTGACCTTGAAGTCCATGTCGCCGTGGTGGTCCTCGGCGCCGGCGATGTCGGTGAGGATCGCGTACCGGTCATCTCGCATGACCAGCCCCATCGCGATTCCCGCGACCGCCTTCTTCACGGGGACGCCGGCATCCATCAGCGCGAGGGATCCGCCGCAGACGGATGCCATCGACGACGACCCGTTCGACTCCAGGATGTCGGACACGATCCGGATCGTGTAGGGGAAGTCGTCCTCCGAGGGGATCACGGGGCGGAGGGCGCGCTCGGCGAGGGCGCCGTGGCCGATCTCGCGACGCCCGGGCCCGCGCAGGAACCGGACCTCGCCGACGGAGAAGGGCGGGAAGTTGTAGTGAAGCATGAACCGTTTTTCGCCCTCGACCTCCAGCCAGTCGATCCGCTGGGTGTCCGCCGAGGTCCCCAGGGTCGTGGTCACCAGGGCCTGGGTCTCCCCGCGCGTGAACAGGGCGGAGCCATGGGTCCGTGGCAGCAGCCCGACCTCGATGGAGAGCGGGCGGATCTCGTCGAGATCCCGGCCGTCGAGGCGCTTCCGGTTCTCGAGGATGAACTCGTGCAGGATCTCGTCCTGCAGCTCGTGGAAGATCTCCTGGATCCAGCCGGCCTTCTCGGGCTCGTCTTCCGGCACCTCGGCGAGGGTCTCCTCGAGGAGGGCGTCGATGGCGGCGTAGGAAGCCAGCTTCTCCCTGATCTGCATCGCCTCGAGGAGCCGGTCCCGTACCTTGCCACGGATCTCCTCGCGGAACTCCGCCGGGACCTCCGCCGGGACGAACTCGCGCTTCGGCTTGCCGGCCTTCGCGGCGAACTCCTTCTGGGCGGCGACGATCGGGCGGATCGCCTCGTGCCCGGCGAAGAGCGCCTCGACGACGACGTCCTCGGGGACCTCGCTGGCGCCCGCCTCGACCATCACGATGGCATCGGCGCTGGCGGCGACGATGATGTCGAGGTCCGAACGCTCCATCTCGCTGTGGGTGGGGTTGATCCGGAACTCGCCGTCCACCCGGCCCACACGCACGGCGGCGATCTGGTGCTCGAACGGAATGTCCGAGAGGGCCAGTGCGAACGATGCGCCGGTCAGGGCGAGGACGTCCGGGTTGTTCTCCTTGTCGGCGGAAAGGACGAACGCGATGATCTGCGTCTCGTAGTTCCAGCCCTTCGGGAAGAGGGGCCGCAGCGGCCGGTCGATCAGGCGGCTCGAGAGGGTTTCCTTCTCGTTGGGACGTCCTTCCCGCTTGAAGAAGCCGCCGGGGACCTTCCCCGCCGCGTACATCCCCTCGCGGTAGTCCACGGTGAGCGGGAGGAACGGGACGTCCCGCGGGCTCTTCGCCGCGCAGGCGGTCACCAGGACGACGGTGTCCCCCTGGCGGACGGTCACGGAACCGCCCGCCTGGCGGGCCATCTTGCCGGTCTCGACGACGAGGGGGCGTCCGCCTACCTCGATCTCGATACGTTCGTGGGACATGGTCTCACTCCCTTGCCGCGGGGACGTCCCCGCGGGATCGGGGGCAGGGGAGACCGGGGCCCGGGCGAGTGGGCCGGGTAGCGAACGGCGCCGACGGCAGGGCAGACGACCACCCCGCGCGGGCTCGCCGCGGCGGGGTGCCGGTGCCGTTCGCTACCAAGTCCAATCACCCGGGAACCAGGATCTCCTCCGCCCGGTCGATGACGATGGAACCGCGGGCCGGAGGGTCCGGGCGGGACCCGAAGCAGGTCCCGCGGAGCTCACTTCCGGAGGCCGAGCCGCTGGATGAGGTCGCGGTAGCGGGCCGGGCTCTTCTTCTTGAGATAGTTGAGCAGGCGGCGCCGCTGCCCGACCAGCTTGAGCAGGCCGAGCCGTCCGTGGTGGTCCTTCTTGTGGACCTTGAAGTGCTCCGTCAGGTGGCGGATCCGGGCGGTGAGGAGGGCGATCTGCACCTCCGGCGACCCGGTGTCCGTCGGGTGGAGACGGTAGGTTTCGAGGACCTCGTTCTTCAGCGTCTTCTCGAGAGGCAAGGCCGTTGCTCCCTTGGGGGCCGGCGCGGAGCGCGGCCCGCGGTGCACAAGAACCACGCGGTCGCCCGGAGGCCACCGCGGGCGGGAGGTTACCATTCGTCCGGGGCGGGGGCAAACCCGCGGACGAGCCGATCTCCCCGGTCAGGCCGGGGGAAAGACCGTTCGGGGCCGGATCCTGCCCCCCTCGCCGGCAAGGCCGATCCCGAGGACCCGTCCGGAGGGATCGAGCACCCGCAACGGGGCGTCTTCCGCCGTCCCGGCGGGCGGGGAGGCCGCTTCCACGGGGTTCCCCGCGAGGAACCGCCTGGCCGCTTCCGGGGCGAGCCGGGCGTCCGGGAACGGAAGCGGCAGCTCCTCGACCGGGCGAAGCAGGGCACGGCCCTTTCCCCGCTCCTCGGGCAGCTCCTCCAGCGGAAGGCCATCCTCCACCCGCAGGGGACCGATCGCCGTGCGCCGCAGGGCCTCGAGGTAGGCCCCGGTGCCGAGCAGGCGCCCGAGGTCCCGGGCCAGGGCGCGGAGGTAGGTCCCGGAGGAGACCCGGGCCGCGAAGTGGAGCCGGCCGGGGCGGCCCGCCGGGCAGAGGCGGAGCCGGTGGATCGTGACCGGCACCGGGGCCAGGTCGGGCGCGAACCCCTGCCGTGCCAGCCGGTGCGCCCGCTCCCCGCCGAGCTTCTTCGCCGAGTACGCGGGGGGCCGCTGGAGGATCTCTCCGGTCAGCCGGCGGGCCGCCGCCGCGAGGACCGGGGCGGGGGGCAGGGGGACCGGCTCCGGCGGCGGACCCGGCAGGCCTTCCGCGTCGTCGGTCGGACTCTCCGCGCCGAGGACGATCGTGCCGACGTAGGTCTTCGGCCACAGGTGGAGCCATGGCACCAGGCGCGTCGCGTTCCCGGCGAGGCAGACCAGGAGACCGGAGGCCAGGGGATCGAGGGTCCCCGCGTGACCGACGCGGCGCAGGCCGAGGGCCCGGCGCACGCGGGCGACCACGTCGTGGGACGTGGGCCCGGGAGGCTTGTCCACGGCGAGCCAGCCGCGAACCGCGGGGTCGTCCCGCCGCCGGCTCATCCGATCGTCTCCCGCTCGATCTCCGCGATCCCCCCGGGGACCAGCTGCTCGGCCTCCTCGACGATCCGGTCGAACAGCTGCTGGAGGGGCTGCTCTCCGTCGGCCACCGAGACGAACGCGAGCTCCGCGCGCTGGTGCAGCTCCTGGTGCCCCGTCTCGGCGACGGCGACGTTGAAGCGATGGCGCACCCGGTCCTTGAGGGAACGGAGCACCCGTCGCTTCTCCTTGAGGGAGGCGGCGCCCGGAAGGTAGACCTCGAGGAGCAGCAGCCCGACCCGCACCTTCCAGCCCTCAGCCGGTGGTCGTCGCCTCGCCCGGGTCGAGGGACTCGCGCTGGACCAGCTCGATCTTGAAGGCCTCGATCTCGTCGCCGGGCTTGATGTCGTTGTACTTCTCGAGGGAGATGCCGCACTCGAAGCCGGCCCGGACTTCCTTCGCGTCGTCCTTGAACCGCTTGAGGGAGGCGATCTTCCCCTCGTGGATCACGACGTTGTCACGGAGGAGACGGACGTTCGCGTCCCGCTGGATCACGCCGTCGACCACGTAGCAGCCGGCGACGGTACCGATGCGGGAGATGCGGAACACCTGCCGCACCTCGGCCCGGCCCAGGTAGACCTCCTTCTCCACGGGGGAGAGCGTCGCGAGCATCGCCTGCTTGATCTCGTCGGTCACCTTGTAGATCACCGTGTGCAGGCGGATGTCGACTCCCTCCCGGCGGGCGGCTTCCATGACTCCCCGCTGGGG
>JAMOQA010000007.1 GCA_027064265.1 Acidobacteriota bacterium | reverse complement strand
GGCGGCGAGAGACAGGGTGAGCAGCAGGGTCAGCTTCCCCGCGATCGAGCGGCGTACCGGCATCTCCGGGGTCTCCTCCGGCCCGCCCGCCCCGGGTGGGGGCGCTCCGCCCCCCGGGACGGCGGTCCCGGGTGTTCCCCCTTGCACGAATCGAGCCATCTCGGTCCCCTTTACCAACCGCAACGTTTCCTTGCGGTTACGCAGAACGCCCCCGGCGCGGGCCGCCGGGGGCGTCGAGGAATTCAACGGGCCGACCCGGCGAGCCCGAGCCGTCCACTGCTAACTTACCACTATGTTACCACTTGGGCATCGTCGAGATTCTCAACGGGTCGAGGTCGGTTTCGTTGCGATCCTCGGCGATTCGAGGGGCCGCGGCGAGCCGCCGGCAGGTCAGGGGCGCAGCACGACCCGCCCGGCGGGGCCCTCGAGGACGCGGCCGACGACGGCGGCCCCGGGAACGCGGCGGGCGAGGTCGGGGGCGGCGGCGGCGGGGCAGGCGACGAGGAGCCCCCCGGAGGTCTGCGGGTCGAGGGCCAGGTCGACGAGGAGCGGATCTGCTCCCTCCGTCACTTCCAGCACGTCGGCCAGGGACTCGCGGTTCTTCCCGGCCCCCGCGGGAACGAAGCCGGTCGCCGCGGCCTCCCGGGCGCCGGGGAGCAGCGGCAGCGCGGAGAGGTCGATCTCGAGGGCGACGCCGGAGGCCTCCGCCATCTCCGCCGCGTGGCCCGCGAGGCCGAAGCCGGTGACGTCGGTGACCGCGTGGGGATCGAGTTCCGCCGCCACCTCGGCGGCACGGCGGTTGAGCGTGCCCATCACCCGCAGCGCGGTCGCCAGGTGTTCCGGCGAGGCCAGGCCCGCCTTGGCCGCGGTCGTGACCACCCCGGTCCCCAGGGGCTTCGTCAGCACGAGGGCGTCGCCGGGCCGCGCCCCCCCGTTGCGCCAGATCCGCTCCGGGTGGACCTTCCCCGTCACCGCCATCCCGTAGAGCAGCTCCTGTCCCTCGACGGTGTGCCCGCCGGCGAGGACCGCCCCCGCCTCCTCGAGGGCGGAGAGTCCGCCCCGGAGGATCTCCTTGAGCACCTCCTTCCCGTACTTCTCGAGGGGGAAGCTGACCAGGTTCATCCCGGCGAGGGGAATGCCCCCCATCGCGTAGACGTCCGACAGCGCGTTGGTCGCCGCGATCCGGCCGAACGCCCAGGGGTCGTCGACCATCGGCGGGAAGAAGTCGACCGTGTGGATGATGCCCAGGTCGGGCGCGACCCGGACGACCCCGGCGTCGTCGGCGAACTCGATCCCGACGACCAGGTCCTCCGACTCGAGCCGCGGCAGGCCGCAGAGGATCGTCGCGAGCAGTCCCTTGGCGAGCTTCGCGCCGCAGCCGCCGTAGGCGGTGTCCCTCGTGAGGGCCGCCTCCTCCGCGTCCCGGGCGTCGAGGGACGTGGGCAGCCACCCGTTCCCCTCGCGCTTCCACGCGGCGAGGGGTGCGAGCCCCTCCCCGGCGAACAGCTCGGCGAGGCGCGCGGCGTCGGCGCGCCGCGCCTCGAGCACGACCCCGCACTCCGCGGAGACGACCCGCGGTGCGGGAATCACGTCCACGTCGAGACCGGCGGCGCGGGCGACCCGCTCGGCGCGGGTCACCTGCCGGGCGGTCTCGAAGACGACGAGCAGGTCCCGCGAGTCCGTCATCGCAGCTCCTCCGCGACGGCGTCGGCCAGGAGGTCGGCGTCCGCCGGGACGTTGAACGGTCCGAAGCCGGCGCGGATCGTCCCCGAGGGGAACGTCCCGATCCTCCGGTGGGCGGCGGGCGCGCAGTGGAGGCCGACCCGCATCGCGAGCCCGTGGACCCGGTCGAGCCGCGCCGCCAGTTCGCCGACGTCGAGGCCCTCCACGGTGAACGAGAGCAGCCCGGTCCGGGGGCGGTTCTCCCGCCACCCGTGGAGCCGGACCCGGGGAAGCGCGGCCAGCCGCTCGGCCGCCCGGCGGACGAGGGCCAGCTCGTGGGCGGCGACCGCCTCGACCGTCCGTTCCGCGAGCCAGGTGCACGCCGCCCCCAGCCCGACGGCGCCGACGGTGTTCGGCGTCCCCGCCTCGAGCCGGTCCGGCAGGAACGCCGGCATCTCCTCGCTCTCCGAGCGCGAGCCGGTCCCCCCGCGGACCAGGGGAGGCAGGTCCCGGGCGAGCGCCTCGTCGACCAGCAGCACGCCGATGCCGGTCGGGCCGAGCAGCCCCTTGTGCCCCGAGGCGACGTACGCGGCCGCCCCGCTCGCCCCGAAGTCGAATGGAACGCTTCCCGCCCCCTGGGCGCCGTCGACGACCACCGGCACCGGGGCCACCGCCCGGGCGATCGCCGCCACCGGGAGGACCTCGCCGGTGACGTTGGAGGCGTGGGTGACCACGACCAGCCGGGTCGGCTCCTCGGCGACGGCCGCGGCCATCTCTTCCGGGGCCGGCACGCCCCACGGGTCTTCTGCCTCGACGACCCGCACCCGCACGCCCCGCTCCCGCGCGAGGTGGCGGAGGGGACGCATCACCGAGTTGTGCTCCAGGGCGGAGACGACGACCCGGTTCCCTTCCCGCAGCATCCCCAGGAGGAGCGCGTTCAGGAAGAAGGTCGCGCCGGGACCGAGGATC
This sequence comes from Acidobacteriota bacterium, assembly GCA_027064265.1. Taxonomy (GTDB): domain Bacteria; phylum Acidobacteriota; class Polarisedimenticolia; order J045; family J045; genus JAMOQA01. The sequence continues at coordinate 2,291 of JAMOQA010000007.1, read as the reverse complement.
GTCCGGTCCGGATCGCCCCCGAGCAGACCGGCCACCCGCTCCCGGGCGTCCTCCACCACCCGGGTCGCGGCGACGGCGAAGCGGTGCCCTCCGCGCCCCGGGCTCCCGGCCGCCTCGTCGAGGAACGCCGCCATCGCCGCCGCGACGCCGGGGGCCTTGGGAAAGGACGTGGCCCCGTGGTCCAGGTAGACCCGGCGCATCGTCTCAGGGCCGGACCAGGCGGGCGGCCCCCGTCAGCCGCTCCGCGATCTCGAGCATGTCGGTCCCGCGGCCGACCGCGAGACGGGGGACCAGCTCGAACCAGTTGAGGCAGGTGCCGCAGGCGATGATCTCGATCCCCTGCCCTTCGAGCTCCCGGATCGTGTCGAGGAGCTCCGACCCCTCGCAGCAGAGCTTGACGCCCTCGTTGTAGAAGACGATCGCGTCCGGCTTCTCCTCGAGCTGCCCGAGGGTCTTGAGGAACGAGCGCAGGAGGAGCGTGCCCAGCTCGTCGTCCCCCGTCCCCATCGTTCGCCCGGTCACCTGGACGACGAGCGGCCGGCCGGGACCGGCGGACGCGGCGGGAACACCTCCCGTGTCGGGCAGCTCGCAGGCGATCTCCGGGTCTCCCCCGGGCGGGGGGCTGGCCGAGCCGGGCCCGGCGAGGACCCGGACCCGGAACCCCTTCCCCTCCGGCTCGACCTCGCAGGTCGCGCCCCGGGAGGCGGCGAAGCGGGTGACGTTCGACCGGGCCAGGTCGTCGGCCACGTGGAGGACGATCTCGGTCTCCCCCTCCTCGAGGGCCGCCCGGAGCTCGAGCACCGGGCCGGGACAGGGGAGATGGCGGACGTCGAGTTCCTTCACGGGCGTTCCCTCCGCGAAACGGGGACCGATCATAGCCCCTCCCGCCGGGAGGGCGAGCGTGGGAGAATGCGCCTCCCCGCCCCCGGAGCCGCCGATGGTCCTCCGCCGGATTCTCTGCTGCCTCCTCCTCGCCGGGACGGCCGCCCTGCCGGTCGCTGCCGACGACCTCGGGTTCGGTCCGCTCAGGGTCCCCTCCCAGTCGCCGGGCCAGGGGCTCCGGATGACCGTGGTGCCGTTCTCCCCGGAACCGCCGACCCCGGGCACCTGGGAGATCCGCTCCCGGGTCGAGTGGGTGAACGTCTGGTCGTGGGAGGCAGGCTCGTACCTCTTCGACTTCGAGATGCTGGAGGGGGCGGTGTCGGCGGGGTACGGCATCGACCGGCGCACGTGGGTCGAGCTGGAGATCCAGAACCGGTCGACCTTCCGCGGGTCGATGGACGGGCTGATCCAGAACTTCCACGACCTGTTCGGGCTGCCCCAGGGGGGGCGGGACGACTTCCCCCGGTACTCCTACCGGATCTACCTCGAGGATTCCCGGGGCCGCATCCTGGTCGACAGGGACAGGCCGTTCGGGCACGCCACCGGCCTCCGGGCGTCTGTGTTTCGCGTCCTCGTCGAGGGGGACGGGAACCGGCCCTGGGTGACGGTCGGCGGCGGGATCCACTGGACCCTCTCCCGGGGCATTGTCCGTGGCCCGCACCGCTTGGACGCCCAGGTGCAGGCAGCCGCCGGAAGGCGGTGGGGCCGCTGGTCGGTGGTCCTCAACACCGGCTACACCTGGTTCGGCGAGACCTCGTTCGCCGGTGTCGTGCCGCTCAAGCACTCCCAGTGGACCGGGGCGCTCTCCCTGGAGTGGCGGGCCTTCCGGCGGTCCGCGATCATCGGCCAGTACCTGGTCGCCGAGGGGGCGGTCGACGGGATCGAGCCGTTCGACTCGTTCTCCCACGAGGTGCTGCTCGCCTGGGTGGGACCGATCGGCCCCGGCCTCGTCCTCGAGGCCGGGTTCATCGAGAACATGTTCCACTACGAGGCCGGCCCGGACTTCGGCGTGCATCTCGGCCTGCGCCTCACCCTCCCCCGTCCCGGGCGCTGACCGCGAGGCCGGCCGCCCCCGCGCACGAGGTCCTGCTCGCTTGCCCCCGGTTCCGGTGAGCTGGGCCGCGTCGTCCCGCGCGCGCGGGGAGTCCGGCTTGCCGTCGTCGGTCGCGTGTCCCCCGGGCACGGTCGTCTCGCGCGCGTGGACCGCTTCCCGCCGCGCGACCCGGGGCGACGGGCGAGCCGGTCGCCGCCCGGGCGGGGGGAGCCGGGGACACGGCGGCCGGGTCGGGGAGCGTAGGCCGGCTGCGGGCGTCGGAGCGGGAGGCGTCCGGCGGTCGGAAGCCCGGTCCTCCGAGGGGTTCCCCTGGAAATGCGTCACCTTGCCGGGGGGGTTGGTCCGTAAATGCGAC
>JAMOQA010000006.1 GCA_027064265.1 Acidobacteriota bacterium | reverse complement strand
CTTCGCCAGCGCCGTTCCCCCCTCCCCGCCGCCGGGACGTTCCACGAGGGCTGACAAGGCCGTGAACGGCAGGCGGTTGCGGCACGAGACGGCGGAGGGGACGATCGAGAACCGGGGATCGACGGGAGGCCGACCGATGCGCGGAAGGACATCCCGGGAACTCCTCTTCATCCTGCTGACGATGTTCGCCGTGGCGTCCCCGACCATGGCGGCAGACCCGGCAATGGCGGACGGCCCCGGGAAGGACAGGCGGTACGTCTACCGCTTCGTCGTGCGGAAGAGCGGCCTGGGAAGGACCTGGATCCGCGGGGCGTTCGTCGTGGACGGAACGGTGCGCGTGGTGACCCGGGCCCGCACGCCCTTTCGCTTCGAGTGCGAGGCGGCCCGCGAAGTCCACGGGTTCTTCGAGACGGTGACCCCGGGCAGGCGGCTCTCGTTCCGCGTGTACGCCCCCGAGGAGGACGGTCCGCGGGCGGTCGCCGACGCGCGGGGAACGGGGGCCATCTACTTCACCTGGGGGGTCGATCCCTCCCTGCCCCGCTGCATCGCCACCGACGACCTGGACCGGGCGGAGAAGACGTGTTCCCCGGAGGAACCGACCTACACCGAACTCCACCGCCGGCTCGCGGAGGCCCTCCGGCGGACGGGTGGCCGAGGAGGCGGCGAGTGACCACGCCGGGAAACGAACTGCGCGGGCTGCGGGGGGTCGGCCCCGCGATCGAGCGGGACCTCCACCGCCTCGGGGTCCGATCGGTCGAAGAGCTGGCCGCCGCGGACCCGGACGCCCTGTTCGTCGAGCTCCGTCGCCTCGCCGGGGGGCCCGTCGACCCCTGTGTCCTCGACGTCTTCCGCTGCGCTGTCGCCCAGGCACGGGATCCGGCGCTGCCGGCGCAACGGCGAGACTGGTGGTGGTGGAGCCGGGCCCGGAAAAGTGGCAGGCTGGCGCCGGTTCCGCGGATGGACGGGGACGACGCTTCGTCCCCCCGGAGGTCTCGATGAGCGGTCTTCCCCTCGCGTCCTTCCCCCCGATCGCCAAGTCCCTCGAACTCTGGAGCCTGATGACCTTCTTCCAGCTCGCCCTGATGCTGCTGGTGATCGGGTTCCTGCTGCACCTGGCGGACGACTACTACCGGCGGACGTTCGCCTCGTTCCGCCTGAAACTCTCCGGGGAGAACTGGGGCATCGTCTTCCTGATGGTCCGGGACGGGTCGCTGTTCCTGTCGTTCGTCGCGGGGCTCCTGCTGCTCAACCTGGACATCATGGCGGACATCAAGCTCGCCGTGCCGTTCGTGCCGTTCGCGACGGTGCTGACCGGGGCGGCCCTCGTCCTCAAGCTGACCCGGGACGTCTCGGCTCCCGGCGGCGCGCGGCGCACGTTCCTCTGGCTGCTCGGCGGGGCGACCGCCCTCGCGCTCCTCGGCTACGTCTTCGTGATGGAAGCGGCGCCCGACGAGTGGACGAACGCGCCGTTCTGGCAGTTCATGCGCTCGCTGCGCTCGAACGAGAACCCGGCGCTCGCCACCTGGAGCTTCGCGATCGCCTTCCCGCTCCTGCTCCTCGAGTTCGCCTGGCTCCTCGTCGCCGCCGGCCGCTCCCGCGACGACGCCTGACGGCGCCGCTGCGCGGCGCACGGGCGCAGCACGCTGCGCCCCCAAGGGAAACCGCGAAACGCTCAAGGCGTAGGGGTCGAGCGTGCTCGACCCGTGTCGCGCGAAGCGCGACCGGGGCGGCGATCAGTAGAGGACGAGGACCGGGAGGTCGGTGCCGACGATCATCCTCTCCACCGGCGAGGTCCCGACCGCGCACTCCTCGGCCCGGTATCCCCACGAGCCGACGATCAGCAGGTCGTGCCCGTGGCGGTGGACCGCCTCGAGGATCGCCTCGTCGTGGGGCCCCTCCTCCGAAAGCCCCTCGAGCTCGACCCAGCGGACCTCCGCGCGGTGCTCCTCCACGTGCCGCCGCACGTGGGTCCACCGCTCCCGCGGGTGGTAGCCGGGCACCTTGACGATCGTCAGGGGCACCCCGAGCAGGTGGGCGAGGTCGAGGGCCGGGTCGAGGGCCCCGTGGGAGGCCGCCCGCCCGTCGTACGCGAGGACCGGCTTCTCGATCCGGTCCGGGAACGACCTGCCCGTGACCAGGACCGGGGCCGGCATCCGGCGGAGGACCTTCTCGACGACGTGGCCCAGCTCGCCCCGGGGAGCCTCCTCGCGGCCCCGCTTGCCGAGGGCGAGCAGGTCCGCGTCGCGGCCGTGGGAGAGGATCCACCCGGCGGGACGGCCAACCTCGATCAGCCGGTCGACCGGGAGGCCCGCCTCTCGGGCGACCTTCTCCGCCTCGGAAAGGATCTCCTGCCCCTCGCTCTTGAAGGCTGCCGCCAGCTTGTCGCCGATCTCGTCGATCGTCCCGATCTCGAAGAAGGTCGGCAGCTTCGCCAGGGTGCCGCCGATCAACCGGCCGACGTCGACCACGTGGAGCAGGTGCAGCACGCCGCCACCGAGCCGGGCGAGGAAGATCGCCCCGGCGAGGGCCGCGCGGGACTCCGGGGAACCGTCGAGGGCCACCAGCACGTGTCCGGTCTTCATCAGCCGTCCTCCTCCGGGTTCGGGAGCGGCGATTCTATCGCAGGAGGACGGTTCCCGGGTATCCTCTGGTTCTCCCCGGGGCACGGCGCCTCCGCGCCGGCCCCGCCATGGACGGCCGATGCAGCTTCCCTACCTCTCCGGCGACCTCCGGGACGCCTTCGACGCCTGGCTCGAGGCCACCCTGTCCCGGTACGTGCCGCCACTGACCTTCACCGAGCTCCGCAAGGGGGTCCAGGCCCTCAACGACCTCTGGAACCGGGCCGGCTCCGGCGCGGCCCTGGCTCACCGGGTGACGGAGGGACTGGGGAAGCGGGCGGCCCTCGCCACCTACTTCGCCGCCCTGCGGTTCCTCGCCACCCACCACGCCCTCCAGATGGTGGGGGAGGTCCTCGGGACCCCGCGGGAGATCGTCGACGCCGGGTGCGGGACCGGCGCGGTCGGAGCGGCGGTCGCCCGGGCCCTCGCCCCCGCCGCGCGGATCGTCGGGATCGACCGCTCGGGCTGGGCCCTCGACGAGGCCCGGCACACCTGGGAGGCGTTCGGGCTCGCGGGCCGTGCCGTCCGGGACGATCTCCCCGGGGGGGTCCCGTTCCCGTCCCGGGGACGTCTCCTCGTCCTCGGCTGGTCGGCGAGCCGTCTCGACCCGGGCCCACGGGAACGGCTCCTCGCCCGGGCCGTGGCCCACGCGAAGAAGGGCGGCGGTCTCCTGGTCCTCGAGCCGATCTCCCGGAAGGCCGGGGTCACCTGGTGGAACGAGTGGGCCGAGCGGCTCGGACCCGCGGGCGTCCGGGAGGAGACGATCCGGGTCGCGATCCACCGTCCCCGTTTCATCCGGGAGATGGACCGGGCCGCCCGCCTCGACCACCAGGTGATCGGGGCCCGGGTCCTGGTCGGCCGGAAGGGGACCTGACGGGCCCCGCCCCCCGTCCGGCCAGCTGCCCTGTTGCGCCCAAACCCCTTTCCCCGTACCCCTTGGGTCGAGCCGCGACCCGGCGTGCCGGGTCGAAGGAGACGTCATGCGCCGCCTCGCAGCCTCCCTGTCGTTCCTGTGCCTCGCGTGTGTCTGCCTGCCGCTCCTCCCCGCCCTGGCCGGCGATGGTCCCGAGCCGGACCCGTCGGTCCAGCCCCGGATCGTCGAGCGGGACCTGGGCGAGGAAGAGGAAATCCGCGCCCGACACGAGTGGTTCTTCGCTCCCCGCCGCCAGGGAACCCTGGGCCCCGACGACATGGCGCTCCTCCGCCAGGTCGGTGTCGAGTTCACCCGGGAGCGAATCCTGGCGCAGCGGGCGCGCACCGACGCCGGGTACGGCGAGACGGAGAACTGGTGGGTCGAGATGGGCCCCTCCCCCTCCCACTTCGGCAGCTGGCGGTTCGGTGACGTCGCCGGCCGCGTTCCGGCCCTCGCGGCCGACCGGGACTCCGGCACGATCTGGGCCGGCACGGCGAGCGGCGGTCTCTGGAAGACGACCAACGACGGGGCGACCTGGGAGGAGACGATCCACGACACCGGGACCCAGACGGTCGGGGCGGTCGCCGTCGACCCCAACGACCCGAACGTGATCTGGGTCGGCACCGGCGAGAACACCCAGGGCTGCGAGGGGTACTTCGGCATCGGCATCCTCCGCAGCACCGACGGCGGGCTGACGTGGGAGACCCGCAACGGCACCGACGGCCAGGACCTCGAGGACATCGCTTCGTTCGCCTCGATCGTCGTCGACCCCCGCGACTCGAACCACGTGGTGACCGGCGGCCGTCACCGCGGCTGTTCCACGGGGAACTCCTGGTACTCGGGGATCTACACGACGAACGACGCCGGCCTGCACTGGACGAAGCGGCTCTCGGGCGTCTCGGTGTACGAGATCCAGCAGGACCCGCAGGTGCGCGACACCTGGTGGGCCGCGACGAACCAGGGGATCTGGAAGTCGACCGACAACGCGGTCACCTGGACGAAGCAGACCGCCTCGGACCTGCCGAGCCACGACACCGGCCGCACGGAACTCGCGATCGCCCCCTCCGACGGCAACGTGGTCTACGCCCTCTTCGCCACCGGCAGCAGCGGGAACCCCGAGTTCTGGCGGACGACCGACGGCGGTGCCTCCTGGCAGCTGATGAGCGACGGGAACGACGCCTGCGACGGGCAGTGCTGGTACAACATGACCCTCGCCGTGCACCCGACGGACCCGGACGAGGTCTACCGGGGCACCGTCCACGTCTTCCGATCGACCGACGGGGGCGCGACCTGGACGGACCTCTCCAACAGCTGGGGATCCAACCAGAAGGTCCACCAGGACACCCACTTCATCCTGGTCGACCCGGACCACCCGGGGACGTTCTGGGTCGG
>JAMOQA010000005.1 GCA_027064265.1 Acidobacteriota bacterium | reverse complement strand
CGGGGACGGCCCACGCGCGTTCGTGGTGGACGGTCAAGGACCAGAACGAGGAGACGATGCCCCGGTGCGTCGGCTGCCACGTGACCGGTTGGCAGAAGCCGACCGGGTTCGTCGACCCGGACGCGACGCCCCACCTGCGCAGCGTGAGCTGCGAGGCGTGCCACGGGCCCGCGGGGGACCACGTGAGGAAGCCCGACGCCCCCTACGGGAAGGTCACGGTCCGCACCTGCACCCGCTGCCACACCCCCGCCTGGGACCGCAACTTCAACTTCTACGAGAAGAAAGCCCTCGTCGACCACCACGATGCCGTCCGTTGACGCCCCCCGGGGCCGGTGGTACGTTTCCCCCGGGGACCCGAGAGTCCCGGGAGAGATGACGACGACGCTGCCAGCGACGCCCCAGGATCGCCCGCCCGAAGGACGCGAACGTCCCGCGTCCGGCCGCATTCCACCGCCGTGAGCACCGAGAGGAGCGAGCCGGAAGGGCCGCGGATCGCGTTCTCGCGGGAGGCCTTCGAGGCCGTCCTCGGGGAACTCGACGCGAACCTCCGCCTGATCGAGAAGACCTTCGGTGTGCGCCTGACGGCGCGCAACGGCGAGGTCGTCGTGCGCGGGGAACCCGCCCCGGCGGACGCCTGCGCCCGCTTCCTCGACGAGATCTCCGATCTCTCCCGGGGCGGTTTCCGCATCGGGTCGCGGGACGTGGCCCTCGCGTGCCGGCTGGTGCGGGAGGCCCCCGGCGTGCCCCTGCGCCAGCACTTCCTGCGGGGGCGGTTGCGGGGCCCGGGGCGCCGGCAGGTGCTGCCCCGGACGGCCCGCCAGCGGGAGTACATCGAGGCGATCCGCAGCCACCACGTGGTCTTCGCCATCGGTCCCGCGGGCACGGGGAAGACCTACCTGGCGGTGGCGATGGCGATCGAGGCTCTCTCCCGCCAGGAGGTGCGGCGGATCGTCCTCTGCCGCCCCGCGGTCGAGGCCGGCGAGCGGCTCGGGTTCCTGCCCGGCGACCTGGTGCAGAAGGTCGACCCGTACCTGCGGCCCCTCTACGACGCCCTCTTCGACATCTGGGAGGGGGACCGGGCGCGCCGGATGATCGAGCAGGGGACGGTGGAGGTGGCTCCCCTCGCGTTCATGCGGGGACGCACCCTGAACCACAGCTTCATCATCCTCGACGAGGCCCAGAACACGACGCCCGAGCAGATGAAGATGTTCCTCACCCGGATCGGGGAGGGGAGCCGCGCCATCGTCACCGGCGACATCACCCAGGTGGACCTGCCCCCGGGCCGGGTCTCCGGGCTGATCCATGCCCGGGAGGTGGTCGCCGGCACCGAGGGGATCGCCTTCATCGAGTTCGACCGGCGGGACGTGGTGCGCCACGAGCTGGTGCAGCGGATCGTCCAGGCCTACGAGAGTCACGAGAGGGCCCGGCGGGAGGGAGAGGCGAACGGGCTTCCGGGTGCCGCCGCGCGCGAGGACGGCCCAGGTCCCGGGGAGGACGCGCCGTGAGGACGATCGTGCTGCCGGCGCGGGACGTTCCCCGCGGCGCCGTGCGGGCCGCCCGGGAGATGCTGCGGGCCGCGGGCCGGCGACTGCACCCGGAGGCCGGCGACGTGGTCCTGCGTTTCGTCGACGAGGAGGAGATGCGCGCGCTGAACCGGCAGTGGCGGGGGAAGGACCGGCCGACCGACGTGCTGTCGTTCCCGGCGGGAACCGTGGCGCCGGACGGGCGCCGGCACGTCGGGGACATCGCGATCTGCTTCCCGGTGGCCCGGGAACAGGCGCGCCGCCGGCGCCATGCGCCGGAGCGGGAGATGGCGATCCTCGCCCTGCACGGCCTGCTCCACCTGCTCGGCCATGACCACGAGACCGACGACGGCGAGATGGAGCGCCTCGAGCGCGCGCTCCGGCGGGAACTGCTGGGCCCGGTCCTCGCGGCGGCGGGAGCTGGCCGATGAGCGCCGGCCCGGTGGCGGCCTGGTGGGCGGGGCTGGTCCTCTCCGGGCTCGTCTACCTCGGTCTCAGCCTGGTGGAGGGGGCCCGTTTCGTTCTCGGACGGCTCGCCTCGGAACGGGTCACCGAGGAGACCGGCCTCAGCACTCCCCTCGACCCGGGGACGCGGAGCTGGCTCGCCGTCGAGACGGCGCGCCTCCTGGCGCTGCTCTCCTTCGCCCTGCTGGCGGCGGGCGTCCGTACCGGGCGCCTCCTGGACGCGCTGCTGGCCGGGGCGGGCCTGCTGCTCGCCGGCCGGGCGGTCGAGTCGCTGGTGGCGCCCCGCCGGCCGGAGGGGATCCTCCGGTCGGCGATGCCCCTCGTCCGGACGATCGACCTGCTGCTCGGGACGCTCCTCGCCCCCCTCGCCAGCTTCCAGGAACGGCTGATCCAGGAACACCGCCGGGAGCGGGGCGAGGTCGACGAGGAGGCCCGGGAAGAGCAGATCGAGGAGTACATCCGGGACGCCGAGGAGGAAGGGCTGCTCGAACGGGAACAGGGCGAGCTGCTCCGGGAGATCGTCGACGCCGGCGACATCATCGTCCGGGAGGTGATGACCCCGCGGACCGAGATCGTCGCGGTCCCGGCGGACGCTCCCCTCGAGGAGGTGATCCGGGAGTTCATCCGTTCCCGGCACTCCCGGCTCCCGGTCCACGACGGGAGCCTGG
>JAMOQA010000004.1 GCA_027064265.1 Acidobacteriota bacterium | reverse complement strand
CTGGACAAGGTGATCGGCGTCGCCTGGGTGCGCGACCTCCTGCCCCACGTCGTGGCCGGCGCCACCGGGAAGACCGCGCGGGACCTGATGCGCCCCGTCCTGCTGGTCCCCGGCACGAAGAAGGTCCTCGAGCTGCTGCGGGAGATGCAGGCGGAACGCCAGCACCTGGCGATCGTCATCGACGAGTACGGCGGGACCGCGGGCCTCGTCACCCTCGAGGACCTGGTCGAGGAGATCGTCGGCGAGATCCACGACGAGCACGAGCGTGGCGAAGAGGAGATCCGTGACCTCCCCGACGGCACGGTCCTCGTCGACGGGCTGGTCCCGATCGAGGAACTCGAGGAACACCTGGGGGTCGACCTCCCGGAGGCGGACGTGGAGACGGTCGGAGGGCTGGTCTTCGCGCGCCTCGGTCGGGTCCCGCGGGTCGGCGACCGGGCGGAGATCCTGCCCGGCCTCGAGCTGGAGGTGGCCCGGATGCGTGGCCGCCGGATCGCCGCCGTGCGGGTCCACCGGCGGGAGATCCCGGGCACCGGGAGCGAGGAAGCCACGGGCGAGGCGGCGGAGCGGCCGCAGGAGCAGGGAGGGTCGGCATGAGCGAGGAGACACGGAACGAAGCGGCGGGCGACGCGGAGGCGATGGACCTGCCGGTGCCGGACGACGTCCCGGAGGGACACCGCTCGGGGTTCGTCGCCCTGGTCGGCCGGGCGAACGTGGGGAAGAGCACCCTGCTCAACCGGCTGGTCGGCGTGAAGCTGGCGATCACGTCGCCGGTTCCGCAGACGACCCGCCACCGGATCCTCGGCGTCCGGACCCTGCCGAACGGGCAGATCGCCTTCCTCGACACTCCCGGGTTCCACCGGCCCCACCGGCAGCTCGGCGAGGTGATGCTGGAACGGGCGAAGGAGGTCCTCGACGAGGCCGACGTGATCTGCTGGCTGATCGACGCGGCGGCGGGTCCCGGCCCGGGGGACCGGTGGGTCCTCGACCAGGTCGATCCGAAGAACCGGCGGCAGCCGGTGCTGTTCGTGCCGAACAAGATCGACCTGGCGAACAAGGGGAAGCTCCTGCCGCTGATCGAGCAGGCGGTCGGGGAGTGGGGTTGCGTCGAGGCGGTCCCCGTCTCGGCGGCCACCGGCGAGAACTGCGACCGGCTCCTCGAGGTGATGCTCTCGTACCTGCCGGAGGGGCCGCGCCTCTTCCCGGAGAACTTCCTCACCGACCAGGACGAGAAGCTGATCATCGCCGAGATCATCCGGGAGAAGCTGCTCCACGAGCTCCGGCAGGAGGTTCCCTACGCGGTGGCGGTGACGGTCGAACGCCTCGAGGAACGGGAGGACGGCCTCCTCGAGATCGGGGCCCTGGTCCTGGTCGAGCGGGACACCCACAAGGGGATCGTCATCGGCAAGGGGGGCAGCCGCCTCAAGAAGGTCGGCACGTACGCCCGCCGGGAACTCGAGGACCGCCTCGGGCGGAAGGTCTTCCTCGAGCTGTGGGTCAAGGTCAAGCCGGACTGGCGCGACAAGACCGGCGTCCTCCGGGAACTCGGCCTCTACTGATCGCGCCCGCGCCGCCCCGAAGGGAACCGCCGTGCTCGAGTGCCTGCCGGTCCACGACTCGGAGGAGATCGCGGAACGGCTCGAGCCACTCTTCGTGGTGGCCCGGCGGGTCCTGGCCCGGCGGGGCGAGGAGACGGTCCGCGCGATCGAGCGGGGCTGGTACGGGGGCCCGGGAGGAGAGCGGGTCGAGTGGGGGGACCTGGTGGAAGCGGCGCGCGATGCGAAGGTCAGCCTGCGGCCGCGGGCCCCGCTCCCCGTCGGGTGGAGTCGCCGGTTCCCGGTCACCCGGGTCCAGGTGCGGAACGAGACGACCCTCGCGGCGGCCCGCCGGCTCGCCGAGGAGGGACGGCGCCCGCTCGCCCTCAACTTCGCCAACGGTTTCACCCCGGGGGGCGGGTTTCTCGCCGGGGCCCGTGCCCAGGAGGAGTCCCTCTGCCGGGCGAGCGCCCTGTGGGCCACCCTGGCAGGGGACGAGATGTACGAGCATCACCGGCGCCGCGCGCGGCCGGACTCCACCGACTGGGCGATCCTCTCGCCGGAGGTCCCCGTCTTCCGGGAGGACGACGGGACCCCCCTCGCGGAGCCGTGGCTGCTCGACTTCCTGACCTGCGCCGCCCCGGTGGCCCATCGTCTCGAGCCCGGCGAGGCGGCGGAGCTGCTGCGGGCGCGGATCCACCGGGTGCTCGCCATCGCGCGAGCGTACGGGGTCGACACCCTGGTCCTCGGTGCCTGGGGGTGC
>JAMOQA010000003.1 GCA_027064265.1 Acidobacteriota bacterium | reverse complement strand
GAGCGACCCGGCAACCCTCCAGCGGGAAAGGGGTTCCTTTCCGCGCGGGAGGCGCCACCATCACCGTGAAGGGTCCCCATCCCCCGGAGCGGGGCCCGGGAGACGACGATGACCAGGAAACTCCTTCTCGCCGCCCTCCTCGCCGTCGGCGCCGTCCTGCCGGGCGCGGCGGACGTCCGGGTGGATGTCCGGGCCCCGGAGCAGGTGTTCGACCTCGGCACGATCCACGCGGCCAGCGGCGAGGCCGTCCTCGTCGGAGAAGGGGAGACGGTCCCCGGGGACCTCTATGCCTTCGCCGGGACGGTCCGCATCGACGGTACCGTGGCCGGGGACGCCTGGGCGGCGGCCCGGCGTGTCCGGGTCACCGGCCGGGTCGGGGGCGACCTGGGGGCCGGGGGCGCCGCCGTCATCGTGACGGGAGAAATCGGTGGCGACCTGCGCGCGAGCGGGGCCAGCCTGGTGCTCCGGGGAGGCGTCGAGCGCAACGCCCTCCTGATGGGGGCACGGATCGTCATCGGCAGGGACGCGCGGATCGGCGGGACCCTGTACGCCAGCGGCGGGCACGTCCGCATCGAGGGCAGGGTGGATGGCCCGGTGCGCGTGACCGCGGGCAAGGTCGTGCTCGGGGGGACGATCGGCGGCGCGGTCCGGGTCGATTGTGACGAGCTGGAGATCCTTCCCGGCTGCCACGTTGCCGGGGACCTGGAGTACGACACCCGCACGGAGCCCCGGGTACCGGAGGGAGCGGTCGCGGGGAAGGTGACCCGGGTCGACCTGGGGCGCGCCCGGCGCGAGGCGGAAGGTTGCCACGGATCCTCGGTGTCGATCCGTTCCCTCTTCGCGCCGACGCTCGGGCTCGCCTGGCGGGTCCTCTTCCACGGGTACCTGGCGTTCGTCAGCCTGGTGACCGGGATCCTGCTCTTCCTCTTCTTCCGGCGCTTCCTCGCGAGCGCCGTCGACCGCTGCGCCGACTGGGGGGGCCTCGGGGCGAGCTTCGGCACGGGGCTGGTCTCGCTGCTCCTGCTGCTCGTCCTCGGGGTGATCTGCATCTTCCCGTTCCTGATGATCCCCCTCGGCTTCGGCGTCTGGTGCCTGCTCGGGGCGCTGCTGTTCTTCGGCGGGGTGGTCGGCAAGGCGATCGCGGGCTGCCTGGTACTCCGGCCCTTCCTCCGGCGCGCGGTGCACCCGGTGCTCGCCCTCGTCGTCGGGGTGCTGGTCACCTGGCTGGTGGGGCTCGTGCCCTGGCTCGGAGGCTTCGTCAGCCTGCTGGTCACCCTCACCGGGATGGGCGCGGTGCTTCTCCGGCTCTACGACGCGGGCGCGGGGACCGGCGCCTCCGCCTGACCCCGCGGGGCCGGGGTCGGCCGCCCGGGGGACGCCCGCCTCCTGCGCGGAGCGCCGCCGCGGGGTACCCTCCCGGCCATGCTCGTCCTCGAGAACGTTTCCCGGGTCGTCCCGGGGAGGGTGCTCTTCGAGAAGGTCCACCTGGTGATCCACCCGGGGGACCGGCTGGGCCTCGTCGGTCCGAACGGGTCGGGCAAGACCTCCCTCCTGCGGGTGATCGCCGGCCTCGACGAGCCGACCGACGGCCGGGTGATCCGGCGGCCGGGGCTGCGCGTCGCGTACCTGCCCCAGGAGATCGAGACCGAGGCCGACGCGGCGACCCCCCTGCTCGAGGTCGCCCTGGCGGGGGCGGAGGACGTTCGTGAACTCGGCCGGGAACTCGCGCGCCTCGAGGAGGAGCTGGCGCGGCTCGCGGGGAAGGAGGCGGAAGACGACCGGCTCGCGGCGGTCTCGGACCGGTACGGGGAACTCCGGGCCCTGTTCGAGTGGTTCGGCGGAGACGCCCTCGAGGCGCGGGCGCGGCAGGTGCTCTCCGGGCTCGGGTTCGCCCCGGAGGACGCGGACCGGCCCCTCGGGACGTTCTCCGGCGGGTGGCGCATGCGGGCCCTGATGGCGCGGCTGCTCCTCTCCGGGGCCGATCTCCTGCTCCTCGACGAGCCGACCAACCACCTGGACCTGGACGCCCTGGCGTGGCTCGAGGGTCACCTCGCCACCAGCCCGGCGGCCATCGTGGTGGTCAGCCACGACCGGGTCTTCCTCGACCGGGTCGCGCGCAAGGTGGCCGACCTGGTCCGGGGACGGCTCAGGGTGACCCCCGGGGGGTACACCGCCTGGCTCGAGGCGCGCCGGCGGGAACGGGAGGTGGTGGCGAAGCGGGACCGGCAGCTCGCCCGGGAGGAGGCGCGCCTCGAGCGGTTCGTTACACGGTTCGGTGCGAAGGCGACGAAGGCGAGCCAGGCGAAGGACAAGGAGCGGCTCCTCGAGCGGATCCGCGCGGAGCGGGCGGCCCTCGCCGTGGATCCCGCGGCCGAGGTCCGGATCCGCATCCCGGAACCGCCCCGGGCGCCCGACCCGCTCCTCGTCCTCGAGGGGGTGGCGAAGCGCTTCGGGACGAGGGAAGTCTTCGCGGGGGTCGACGTGGTGCTGCGGCCGGGGGACCGGCTCGCGGTCCTCGGGCCGAACGGGTCGGGGAAGACGACCCTGCTGCGGCTCCTCGCGGGCGAGCTGCTGCCGGACGCGGGTCGGCGGGAACTCTCCCGCGGGGTCGTGATCGGCCGGTTCGCCCAGCACCAGCTCGAGACGATGGACCCGGAGGCGACCGTCCTCGAGGAACTCGCGCGGGGGGTCCCCGGCAGGAAGCCGGAAGAACTGCGGTCGGCCCTCGGGGCCTTCGGGCTCGGGGCGGGACACGTGGAGCGCCGCGTCGCCACGCTCTCCGGCGGAGAGCGGGCGCGCCTCGCCCTCGCGCGCCTCTTCCTCCACCCGGCGAACCTGCTTCTCCTCGACGAGCCGACCAACCACCTGGACCTGCCCCTGCGGGAAGCCCTCGAGGAGGCCCTCGCCGCCTGGCCGGGGACGCTGGTCGTCGTCAGCCACGACCGGGCGTTCCTCTCCCGCCTGACCCGCGAGACCCTGGCGGTGGAAGGCGGCCGGATCGAGCGGATCGACGGCGGGTTCCCGGCGTACCAGGCGTGGCGCACGGGGTGGCGCGGGAAGAGCGACCGGGAGGATACGCCGGGTCCGGCGGAGGACCGGGTCGTCCACGAACGCTCCCGGGAGGCGCGGCGCCGCCGGGCGCAGGCCCTGCAGGAACGGAACCGCCGCTTGCGGCCCCTGCGGGAGGAGGTCGCCCGCCTCGAGGAGGAGATCCACCGGGCGGAGGCGGCCCTCGAGGAGGTCGACCGCCGGCTCGCCGACCCGGCGGTCCACGCCGACGGGGAGCGGATGGCGGCCCTGGCCCGCGAGCGGGAGCGGCTCGAGGAGGAACTGGCGCGGCTCTACCCGGCCTGGGAGGAGGCGGCCGCCCGCCTCGAGGAGGCAGAGGGGGAAACCTGAGAAAACTGGGCGCGGCGGGCGTTTCGGCGTACCCCAGAAGATGCCGGCCCCGGGGGCCGGCGGGGAGGTCGTTCCATGCGGAAGGTCCGGGTTCGCCCGCTGCTGCTCGTGCTCGTCTTCGTCCTCGCGTTCGCGGGAAGTCTTCCCGATATCGCGGGTGACACCACGTTCGTCGACGCGACCGCCGAGGTTTTCCCCGACGGGCTGCCCTACGGGCACTTCCTGTGGGGAGACTGCGACGGGGACGGCGACGAGGACCTGCTGGTCGGTGGGAAGCGGATCTTCCTCAACTCGGGTCCGCCCGACTTCGTCTTCCACGAGGTGGAGGACACCGGGGACCTCGCCGACGGGGCCCACCAGCGGGCGATCTGGATCGACATCGACAACGACGGGGACCTGGACCTCTTCGGCATCGGGACGGGCGACCGGGAGCGTCTCTTCCTCAACGACGGGGCGTGCCGCTTCACCGACATCTCCGACTTCGACGGGGACGGGTCGTCCGACCTGGACGACGGGAGCCCCTCGACGACGGCGAGCTGCGGCGACTACGACGGCGACGGGTTCCTCGACGTCTACGTGGGCAACTACGAGAAGCAGTGCGACAGCAACATCTGCGGCGACTGCCGCACCGACCGGCTCTGGCACAACCTGGGGAACAACACGTTCGAGGACGTCACCCTCTCGTCGGGGATCTACGAGCAGGAACACGGCATCGGCGTCAACGACGTCGGGACCTGCCTCGGCAGCGGCGGGGGCCAGCCCTGCGACAGCGACGACGACTGCCCCTCCGGTACCTCCTGCAAGATCGGGACCTGCGCGCGGGGCTCGAACTGGGTCGACTACGACGGCGACGGCGACCTGGACATCTTCGTCAGCAACTACCGGCTCGATCCGAACCTGCTCTGGGAAAACCAGGGGGACGGAACCTTCACCAACGTCGCCTTCGAGAAGAACGTCGACGGCGAGGAGGACTCGGGCGCCTGGGGCCACGTCCTCGGCAGCGACTGGGGCGACTACGACAACGACGGTGACCTCGACCTCTACACGGCGGACCTGGCCCACGGGATCTACTACGTCCTCTTCCACCACGACATCTCCCAGCTCCTGCGCAGCTCGGGGGCGCCCGACTACGTCTTCACCGACGTTCGCGACTCGTCGGGGATGCGGGAATACGACCCGAACGCCCAGCCGGACTGGGCCGAGACCTGCCCGACCTGGGGGGACTACGACAACGACGGCTGGCTCGACATCTACGTCACCCACATCTACGACAGCTCGGACCTCAACTACTCGACGCTCTACCACAACGATGGCGACGGCACGTTCACGGAGACGACGGAGAGCGTCGGCGCAAACGTCAAGCTCTACATCAACTACTCCGCCGCCTGGTGCGACTACGACCAGGACGGGGACCTGGATCTCGTCACCTACGGGGCGCCGACGAAGGACGGGGCCCGGGAGGCGCACCTCTTCCGCAACGAGACCGGCAACGAGAACCGGTGGCTCGAGGTGCGGGTCAGGGGAGGTGCCGGCCGGGGCGGGTCGACCAACCGTTACGGGGTCGGGGTG
>JAMOQA010000002.1 GCA_027064265.1 Acidobacteriota bacterium | reverse complement strand
GCCCCCGGGGGCGGCCCTCGTCGTTCGGGAGGAGCGCAAACACAGCTGTCCGCGGGGGATCCGGTCGGCCGGGGGAGACGGGAGGGGCCGGACGGGGTATGATGGCCACGGGATCCCCGGGCGGGATCCCGTGGATGGAAGGCAGCGAATGGCTCGAGGGCCCGCGGGAGCACACCTCTTCCGGCCCGCCGCGGAGCGGCGGGAAGTGGGGGGGCGCCCGCCTCGCCCGCCGCAGGGCCTTGTCCGTGACGATGACGGGTTCCCCCGGGGGAACCCTTCCACCTTCTCTTCCCGGCTTCGCTCCCGTTCCGGGGCAGCCGACGGGTTCACGGTGATCTCCCTCCCGGCCGCCGCGCGCCGGGAGAGCGGCGCCGGCGGGAGGTGCTGACGGCCGGGATTCCCGGCCGGCGTCACGGTCCCCGGTCCTCGTGTCCGATGTCTCGCCTTCCCGGCGGCCCCGAGAGGGTCGCAGGAGGGAGAGTTCATGCAGAACCTGGTACACGGGGGACCGGCATCCCTCGTGATTCTCGCCCTGGCGCTCGCCGCCGGGCTGGGCCTCGGCACGGTGATCGGGTGGTGGCTCGCTTCCCGCAAGGGGCGGGGCGTCCTCTGGCAGGCCCGGGAAGAGGCCGACCGGATCCGGCAGCGGGCCCGCACGAAGGCGGAGAGCGAGGCCCGGAAGCTGGTCGCCCGGGCCGAGAAGGAGATCGAGCGGCGCAAGAGCGCCCTCGAGGAAGAGGAGAAACGGCGCCTCGCCCAGGTCGAGGAGGCCGAGCAGGAGGCGGAGCGGCGCCACCGGCGCCTCGTCGACCGGGACCGGGCCCTGGCCCGGCGGGACCAGCTGCTCAAGGAGCGGGAACAGGAGATCGAGCGGCGCCGGGTGGAACTCCAGGAAGCGCGCGAGAACGTCCGCCGCCTCGAGGAACAGGTGATGGTCCGCCTCGAGGAGGTGTCCGGCCTCTCCCGGGACGAGGCGCGCCGGCAGATCGTCGCCGCCCTCCGGGCCGAGGCGCGGCAGAGCGCGGCGGCCGAGGTCCGGGAGATCAAGGAAGAGGCGCAACGGACCGCCGACGACCAGGCGCGGAAGATCATCGCGCTCGCCATCGAGCGGCTGGCCTCGGACTACGCTGCCGAGCGGCCGGTCTCCACCGTGCCGCTGCCGGACCCGGTCTTCCGGGGGCGGATCATCGGGACCGAGGGGCGCAACATCAAGACCTTCGAGAAGCTGACCGGGATGCAGCTCCTCCTCGAGGAGGAACCGCCCCAGGTCGTGATCTCCGGGTTCAACCCGGTGCGCCGGGAGATCGCCCGGCGGGCCCTCGAGAAGCTGATCGACGGGGGGGTGATCCACCCGCGGAAGATCCAGCAGACGGTCGCCTGGGCCCGGCGCAAGGTGGAGCAGGAGATCGAGAAGGCCGGCCGGGAGGCGGTGCGGGAGTTCGGCCTCGCGAAGAAGATCCACCCGGAGCTGATCACCCTGCTCGGGCGCCTGAAGTTCCGGACGAGCTACGGTCAGAACGTCCTCGAGCACGTCAAGGAGGCCGCCCACATCTGCGGGATCATGGCGGCGGAGCTGGGCCTCGACCAGAAACTGGCCCGGCGGGCGGCCCTCCTCCACGACATCGGCAAGGCCGTCGACTTCGAACGCGAGGGTACCCACCCGGAGATCGGGGCACAGCTCGCCCGGAAGTACGGCGAGCCCGAGGTGGTGGTCAACGCGATCGAGTCCCACCACGACGACTGCGAGGTGATCTCCCCGATCGCGGTCCTCGTCGCCGCCGCGGACGCCCTCTCGGGCGCGCGTCCCGGGGCACGGCGGCAGACCACCGTCGACTACATCCGGCGGGTCAACAAGCTCGAGGAGCTGGCGGGCAGTTTCGAGGGGGTCGAGACCTGCTATGCCCTCCAGGCCGGGCGGGAGATCCGGGTCATCGTCGTGCCGGACAGGATCGGCGACGACCAGGCAGCGCTCCTGGCCCACGACCTCAGCCAGCGGATCCAGGCCGAGATGGACTACCCGGGGCGCATCAAGGTGACGGTGATCCGGCAGCTCAAGGCCCAGGCGGTCGCCTCGTAGCCGCTCACGGCCGGCGCACGACGACGATGGTCTGGTCGTCCGTGCGCGGACCGGGCGAGAACTCCTCGAGGTCGGCGAACAGCCGGTCGACGATCGCCGCGGCCGGGAGGTGGTGGCACTCCCGGAGCACCCGTTCCACCCGGCCCGCTCCGAACGGCCGCCGGGTCTTCGGGGAGAGTGCCTCGGTGATCCCGTCGGTGTAGACCAGCAGGACCGCCCCGCGGGGGAAGGTCTCGAAGCCGCGGTCGAAGGTGGCGTCCGGGTCCGGCCCGAGGACCATGCCGCCGCGGCGCAGCCGGGTGATGCGGCCGGCGCGCCACAGGAGGGCCGGGGGATGGCCGGCGTTGCAGTAGACCAGGTTGCCCGACGGTTCGAACTCCGCGTAGAAGAGCGAGATGAAACGGCTCGAGAGGGCCGAGCGGGAGATTACCCGGTTGACCCGCTCGATGGCGTGGGACATCCGGATCTGGATGTCGAGGACGACCCTGAGCCCCGTGATCGCGTCCCGCGCGAGGAGCGCGGCCGGGAGGCCGTGGCCGCAGGAGTCCATGACGGCGAGGCCCAGGTTCCGGTCGCCGAGGAGCAGGAAGTCGTAGAGGTCGCCGCCCACCTGCTCGGCGGGCACCGACCGCGCGGCGATGTCGAAGTCCAGGTACTCCGGCGGCCGCTTCGGCAGGAGGGAGAGCTGGATTTCCCGGGCCTCCGCGATGTCCCGGAAGACCGGGCCCTGGAGGAGCCGCAGGTTGATCAGGTGCCGGAGGGTGACGAGCAGGTAGACCGCCTTCTGGGGATCGATGCCCGGTTCGAGGGTGAAGGCGATCAGGTGGCTCGCGTTGTCCCCGCAGGTGATCGCGGCGAACCGCCGGACCCCGACCTTCTGCTCGATCCGCGGGTCGAAGTCCGGGTCGCCCTCCTCCATCAGCAGGAACCCCTCCTCGACCAGGCGCCGGATCGGCGGGTAGTCCTCCGGGATGGCGAACCCCGGATGGGCCGGCCCGCTCTCCCCGACCGCCGCCTCGAGGACGTACGCGCGCCGGCGCGCATCGTGCCGGTAGAGGCGCCCGCCGGTGATCCCCAGCAGGGGACCCGCGCCCTGGACGATCGCCTCGAGGGCCCCCGAGAGGGTCGTCGTGAACTCGGCGCTCCGCTCGATTCCCGCCAGGGTCCGCTCGAGGGTCCGGTAGATGTGGTGCCAGTCGCTCATCGGGGCCTCCGCCGAGGATTTCCGGGGACCGGTAGAATACCGGCCGATGACTCCCGAACCCAGCCCGCCCGGGAATGCCGCCCCGGCCCGGCGTGAAGCGCTGAACGCGCTGACCCGGGAAGCCCTCCGGTCGATCGACCGGGGGGCCGTCGTCGTGTCGAGGGAGACGCGCTCGATGGCGCCCTTCCTCCGGGGCGGTGAGCGGATCCACTGGCGCCGCGGTCCCCGCCCCCGGACGGGCGACCTCCTGCTCTTCCTCGGCCGTCCCGGCCCGGTGGTCCACCGGGTCGTCGGCCGGCGTGGCGAGGTCCTGGTGACCCAGGGGGACAACCGGCCGGTCCCCGACGTGGAGCCGGTCGCGACCGACGACGTGGTCGGCGTGGTCGTCGCGGTCGAGCGCGGGGGCCGCCGCTGGGACCTCGGGAGGCGGGGGGCCCGGTTATACGCGGCCGGCGCCGCGAGTCTCTCCCGGGCGGGCGGGGCACTCTACCGGGTGGCCGTCCTCGCGGACGCGGCGCTGCGGCGGGTGCTGCCCGGGGGGCGGGACGTGCGGCCCGTCCGGACGGTGGCCTGGGCCCTGCTGCGGGGCGTCCGGGTGGCCTTCCACTTCCTGCTGTTCCGGCCGTGCCACGGTGCCGGCTATCCCGTCGAGGAGGATGCGGATCGATGAGGCAGAACGATGGACCGCGGTTCACCTGGTACTCGGTCGACGTGGAGGCGTCCGGCCCGGTGCCCGGGATCCACAACCTGCTGAGCATCGGGGTGACGGCGATCGTGGCCGACGAGGCGGGCAACCACCGGCTCGGGGACGAGCTCTACCTGGAACTCCAGCCGGTCTTCCCCGGCCACGTGGAGAGCGCGAACGCCGTCCACGGCCTCGACCTCGACCGGTTGCGGCGGGAGGGGCTCTCTCCCTGCGAGGCGATGCGGCGGCTCGCCGAGTTCGTCGAGCGGACCCGGGGCCCGGGGACCGAGGCGGTCTTCGTCGGGCACGTCGCGGTCTTCGACTGGATGCACGTCGCCTGGTACCTCGCGTGGTGCGGCATTGAGAACCCGTTCGGCTACAAGGGAATCGACACGAAGTCCCTCGCGATGGGCGTGCTCGGGGTCCCGTGGGACGGCACCGGCCGGGAGGAGATCGAGGACCGGCTGGGAATCCCCCACCAGGACCCGGGGACGGTCCACCGGGCGGACGCCGACGCGCGGCAGCAGGCGCGGCTCTTCGTCGCCCTCCTCGAGGCGCTCGAGCGGCGCGGTTGAGCGGTTCGTCCTCCGTGGACGTGGAACGCCGCCCCCCGCGGGGGGCGGCGTTCGCGTCGGGCCCTTCCGGGCCGGCCGTCACATGCTGATCGGCGGCGGCGCGGGCTCGTTCGGGTCACCGGCCTTCGAGAGCGGCCGGAAGATGAGGTAGGCCGCGAGGCCGAGCATGAAGACGACCGCGAGGAACTTGGCGATACCGCTGCCGAGGGCCGTCGAGTTCACGATCGACGCCCAGCCCTCCTGGTTGAAGAAGACGACGATCGCGATCAGCAGCCCCATCAGCGCCTCGCCGGCGATCAGGCCGGAGGCGGCGAGGAGACCGGCGTTCTCCACCCGGGCGGTCTGGCCCTCGTTGTAGCCGCGCTTCGCGACCATCCGGTCGACGATCCACCGGATGATGCCGCCGACGAAGATCGCGAAGGTGGTCTCGAGGGGG
>JAMOQA010000001.1 GCA_027064265.1 Acidobacteriota bacterium | reverse complement strand
TTGTTCGAACCGCGCACGTATCGAGGCGTGGCCGGCGGCGCCGGGAAGTGAAGGGGGCGCGCCGTCGGGCGCGCCCCGGGTCGTTCGTCGAGAAGGTGGCGTCTACTTCTTGCGCTTTCCTCCCTTGCCCTTCTTCTTCGGGGCCGGAGGAGGCGTCGGGATCGGCTCGTGGGCGCCGACGAGGGCCCCGAGACCCTCGGGATAGGCGTCGAGCCAGCGGGCGGGCACCCGCCCCTCGGGGGCCGGCTTCGGAGCCGGCGCCAGGTACCGGAAGGGCTTCGGGGCCTCGTGGGCGAGGATCACGTGGCACAGGTCGCAGGAATCGTCGACCCGGGTCCCGTCCGCGGCGACCATGTCCTTGTTGTGGCAGCGGAAGCAGCCGTCGGTTTCCTGGTGGCCGAGAAGGCTCGGGTAGGTGCCCCAGGTGATGTTCATCTCCGGGTGGACCGACGTCTTCCAGGCGTCCTGCAACGCGGCGACGGCCTGCTCGATGGCGCCGGCCTTCCCCGCGAGGACCTGCGGGTAGTTCGTGCGGTAGAAGCCCCAGAGGTGGGCCTCGATCCCCTCCATCGCGGCATCCACGGTGGGATACTCGGGGAGGATCGCGGCCAGGGCTTCCCGGCGGATGTACGGAAGGGTCGGGTCGATCTCCCCGGTGACCATCCGCTCTTCGACCGCCCCCTCGGGCGTCCCGTAGATGTGGGTGGCCCGGTTGTGGCAGTCGACGCAGTCCATCACCCGGGTCTCGTGGGGTTCAACCTCGGCGTGAGCGAGGGCCCTGTTCTCCCAGCGCTTCGTCGTGCCGTCCGGCCAGGTCGCCTCGACCCAGGCCATCGTCCGGCGCTTCTCGTCGGCCGCGGCGTACCGGATGGTGACGCCGGAGGAGACATGCCAGTGGATGCCCCGGCCGGGCTCGCCCTGGTTGTCGACCTTGAGGACGAGGGTGGTGTACTTCGGGGTGTTGGCCTCGTCCTCGGCGAAGTGGGTGATCATCTTCAGCCGGGGACCGTAGAACTTCTCCGGCCAGTGGCACTTCTCGCAGGTCTCCCGGGCCGGGCGCAGCTGGTGGACCGGCGTCGGGATCGGCGCGGAGTACGTGCCGGTCGTGACGAGGACGATCTGCCGCAGGCCGTCGTACTTCGAACGGACGTGAGCGTAGACTCCCTCGCCGACGTGGCAGTCGACGCAACGCACCCGGGCGTGGGGCGAGCGCTGGTAGACCGTCCACTCCGGGTTCATCACGGTGTGGCAGGCGGTGCCGCAGAAGTAGGGCTTCTCCATGAAGGGAAAGTTCGTCATCCCCCACAGCCCGAAGAAGACGACGACCGCGACGCCGAGCACCGCCAGCGAACGGACGACGGGAGCGCCGGTGAACCCACCCTCGAGGTCATCGGGGTGGAACTGCCGCGCGGCGAAGTCCCGCAGCGAGAGTCCGGACCGCTGGACACCCCACCACCAGGAGAAGGCCACGAGGGCGAGTCCCGCCGACATCAGGCCGGGGAAGAGCATGTAGCCGACGAGCCCGAACAGGGCGCTCGGCACCAGCCCCGGCAACTGGAGCACGAGGAACCCGAGGAAGCCGAGGAACGCGACGGCCACGAGGAGGACCCCCAGTTTCCCGAGGGGGCCCACCCCGAGGCCGCGCAGGACGCGCATCACGTGGCACGACATGGCCGCGCCCTCAGTCGCCCTGGTAGAGCTTCTCGTAGGTCTTCTGCATCTTCCCGGAACGGATCTCCTTCTTCAGCTCGTCGGTGGGGCGATCGAGCCAGTTGTGCATCGGGTTCTCGCTGAGGAGCTTCTCGATCCAGGCGTTGACCTCGGGGTCGCCGTACTCCTCGGCCTCCGGCAGGAACTCGAAGTAGAAGTGCTGGGCGACCTCGTACATGCCGTGCCACCAGGTGTAGTCCGGGCCCATCATCGCGGCCCCGTGCCGGGCGCGCCGGCCCTCGTGGTGCCACAGCTCCCAGTAGATCCACTCGATCTTGTTCGAGAAGGCGGCCTTGTGCTTCATCAGGCCCTTCTTCTTGATCATCGCCATCAGCTCGCCGGCCGGCTTGGCGAACTTCTCGTTGTAGAGCCGCACCGTGGCGTCGAACTGGTGGAAGTGCCCCTCGATGAAGCGCTTCTCGTGGCAGCTCTTGCAGACGTCCTTCATGTTCGCCCGCCGCTGGGCGTGGTTCGGCTTGTACTTCGACACCGGCGGCCGCAGGGTCCAGGCGATGCGCTGGCCCACGTCGTGCGTCACCTTCTGCTTCTTCGTCGCCGACATGTGGCAGGTGGCGCAGGTCGGGGCGGCGTTGTAGCTGATGCCGGCCACCCACTTCGGCGCGTCGAGGTTCATCTCGTCCTTGTGGGTGTAGTAGGCGTTCCCGTGCTTCGACTCCTCGTAGACCTCCTTCTGCGGGTGGTCCGGGCCGAGGTGGCACTTGGAGCAGGCTTCCGGCTGGCGCGCCTGCGCCTTGGAGAACGCGTGACGGGTGTGGCAGGTGGTGCAGGAGCCGAGGGACCCGTCCGGGTTGATCCGCCCGATCCCGGAGTTCGGCCAGCTCTTCTTGCTCAGCTTGTTCGGGGCCTTCGGGTCGATCTTCACCTTGGTCCCGTGGCACTGCTCGCATCCCTGGACGGCCACCGGGTCACCGCCGGCCACGTGGGCGAGGTAGGCGTCCTTCGAATCGAGGATCTTCCCCGCCGTGGCGTGGTACGACTGGCCGACCTCCTTCGCCTCCCGCTCGTGGCAGCGGCCGCAGTCCTTTGGCGTCACCAGCGTGGCGATCAGCGCCCCCTCGTGCATGTAGGCATCCGGCTCGCCCCGGTTCGCCTTGTGGCAGTCGAGACAGGTGACGTCGTGGGCCGCGTGCTGCGAGCCCAGCCACTGCTGGTAGAGCGCCGGCGTCTTCTCCTTGTGACAGGTCATGCACTTGCCGGCGATCGAGGTCTTGTCGGTGACCGCCCAGGCCCCCGTCGCGAGGAGCAGCACGGCGATCCCGACGATGAGTCCACGAAGCCTCCGCATGGTCATCTCTCCCTCCGCCCGGGAACCTCCTCCCCGGGGACATGAACGAACCGGACGAAACAGCACTAGTATCCTTGGTCAGCATCTCAGCGGAGGTCAAGGTGTGCTGAGGAGCGCCGGGGACGAAACGGGTCCACTAATCCAAGTAAGTCCCCGCCCGCCGCTCAGCGACGGGTGAGCCGGCGCCGGACCCCCTGTATCCTGCCCCCGGGAAAGGAGGCGTTCCTTGGCCCTGGTCTTCGTCGTCGACGACGACCCCGTCACCGGGGAAGCGATCGCGGCGGCCCTCGCCCGGGAGGGCCACGAGCTGCGGGTCTTCTCGGCCCCGGGAGACGTGCTCGCGGCGGCCCGGGAGGCCGAGCCGGCGGTGGCGATCACCGACTTCGCCATGCCGGGAATGAACGGTCTCGAGCTGATCCGGGCCCTGCGGGAGCTCTCCCCGGACACCACGTTCCTCGTCGTCTCGGGCCAGGCCACCGTCGAGGACGCGGTCGCCCTCATGAAGGAGGGGGTGGTCGACGTCCTGGTGAAGCCTCCCCGGGCCCGGGCCCTCCGGCGCGCCCTCGCCCTCGCCCTCCGGCAGCACGAGCTCGCCGCCGAGAACCGACGCCTGCGCCAGGCGCTCCGGGACCGGCGGCTTCTCGAGAACGTGGTCGGCGCGTCCCCCGCGTTCGCCGAGGTGCTCCGCCAGGTCGAGCAGGTGGCGGCGACCCCGGCCACGGTCCTGCTCACCGGCGAGACCGGCACCGGCAAGGAGGTGATCGCCGAGGCGATCCACGAGCTCTCGCCCAGGGCCGAGCGGCGGCTCGTCAAGGTGCACTGCGCGGCGATCCCGGAGACGCTCCTCGAGAGCGAGCTGTTCGGCCACGCCCGGGGTGCCTTCACCGGGGCGGTCCGGGAGAAGCCCGGCCTCGTCGAGGTGGCGGACGGCGGCACCCTGTTCCTCGACGAGGTCGGCGAGATCCCCCTGGACATCCAGGCGAAGCTCCTGCGCGTCCTCCAGGAGGGAGAGGTCCAGCGGATCGGGGAGACGGCTCCCCGCAAGGTCGACGTGCGCGTCGTCGCCGCGACGAACCGCGATCTCGAGGTCGAGGTCCGGGAGGGGCGGTTCCGGGAAGACCTCTGGTACCGGATCAACGTGATCCCGATCCACCTCCCGCCGCTCCGCCAGCGGGGAGACGACGTGCTGCTCCTCGCCCGCCACTTCCTCGAGCAGGAGACCGCACGGCTCGGGCGGACGGACCTCGAGGGGTTCACCCCCGAGGCCCTCGAGGCACTCCGGGCGT
The DNA here is from genome assembly GCA_027064265.1 of Acidobacteriota bacterium. GTDB lineage: Bacteria > Acidobacteriota > Polarisedimenticolia > J045 > J045 > JAMOQA01. Next base: position 683 of record JAMOQA010000001.1, on the reverse strand, counting down.
ACGCCTGGCCGGGGAACGTTCGCGAGCTGCAGAACGCCATCGCCCGGGCCGCCGCCCTCGCCCCGGGCCCCCTCGTCCGGGAGGAGGACCTGCCGGACCGGGTGAGGGGGAGAACCACCGAAGGCCAGCGGCTCGTGCTGCCCGAGGACATGACCCTCGAGGAGATGGAGCGCCTGATGATCCTCCACGCCCTCGAGGTCACGGGCGGGAAGAAGAAGGAGGCGGCCGCGCGGCTCGGGATCTCCCTCGCCACCCTCTACCGCAAGCTCGACCGGTACCAGCGGGGAGACACGTGAACCTGCGCGCCCATCTCGTGCTCCTCGTCGTCGTGGCCCTGGTGACCGGGCTCGTGCTCGCCGTCGTCCTCGGCAGCGCGTACCGGCACGACGCGGCACGCCTCGACGAGGCACGACGGGACCGGGTGCGGCGCGCTGCCGACGTGGCGCGGCTGCTCGTCGGCCAGCGGGTCGCCGCCGCCCTGACCGCGGTGCGGGCGATCGCCGGCTCGGCCGCCCTGCGGGACGCCCTCGCCGAGGGCAACCGGGGGGCGGTCAACGGCGTGCTCCACTCCCTCGCCGTCGTGCCGGGGATGCACGTGGTCGTCGAGGACGAGCGGGGCCTCGCCGTGGGCTGGTCGAGCACGATGGCGATGCTCCAGCTGGGGCGGGGCGAAGACGACGCGC